>NZ_JAKMSF010000029.1:0-2480 GCF_025772505.1 Campylobacter sp. CNRCH_2016_3089 | reverse complement strand
TGGTGGATGTTGCTTTTCCTCCTAAAGAAGTTATGTTTATTATGAATAGTTTTTTTGTTTTGGTTATTTTTTTAATTGTTGTTAAAATTCCTGATGGTGCTAAATAATACAAAGGTCTTTCATTGATATCTTTTATTAAATATTCTAGTATAATATTTCTAGAAGTTTCATTTTTAATAATATCTTTTAAAAAGTCCAATTCTTCTAGCGTCTGCCATTTATGAAAATCATCTAAAATAACACTTTTTTCTTGCCAATCTCTAAAACCTGAAATTCTAGCTAAAAAATCTCCAAAATCATAAAGTCCTATATAACAATCTTTTAATATCCTTAAGATGTTCCATTAATCCTTTATCTCTCATTTTCTAGCCTTTTTAATTTACAAAGAAGAAGTAAAACAATATTTATTAGTTTTCTAACAAGAAAGATAATTGCTAATAAGTAAAGCACTACTAATAATCCATATTTGACAAAAAAATATCCACCAAAAAATATTATAATTAAAAGCATACTATCTGGAATAAGCAATAAATATACAAAAGTATCATATATCCAGTTTATAATCTTACTAGAAACTCCATATTTACTTTTGCAATTTTTGCATTTTATTTCTAATTTGCCTGAGAATATATTCCAAATATTTTGTAATTTATTGATTTTTGTTTTACAAACTTCACATTCTTTATAAATAGACATTTATTTTTCCTATATAATTTAAAAATTATCTTTAAAATTTAAATTATCTTCCGCATGCATTTAATCTTCCTTTAGCAATATTTATGAAATAATTATATCTTTTTGCTTTATATATTGTTGGGTATATCATTTCTTGAATTTCGGTTTTTAGTTTTGTTTTATATAATAAATTCATTTTTTTATAAGAATTAATCATATTTTCTAATAACTGTTCTTTTTGAGGTATAGAACACATAAAGTTTTTATCTAGGCTTGAAGCAAATGGGATTAAATTAAAAAGAAAATAATCAGCATTAAAGGCTATTTTCATAAGTGCATAAGTGTCAGGCAATGCATCTATTTTGTTAATAAAAATGATATATCTATCCATAATGCTTATAAAATTATTCATTTCGTTTAAATTGGTAGTGCTATTAGAAGCAAGATAAAAATAATTAAGATTAGTTTCACTTTTTCTTCCAAATATACTTACTTTATTTCTAAGAGCTACCAAATAAGCATTGTCTAAACCTAAAATTTGCATAAATTTAAAATCTTTTTTAAAATTATGCATATAATTTAATAATTCTTTTTGATTAAGTTTTAATTCTTGATTTAAGTTTTGTTCTACAAAAACTTTTTTAAATTCTTCTTCGTTGCTCCAGAATAATTTAGATATCTCTTTTCTAATTTGATTTTCTTTTTCATAATAATACTTATCCCAAAAGATAAGCTCTAAAGGGCGATAAGCTAAGCTTATAAAAATAATCAAAGCTATAAGTAAACCGCAGGGTATATAAAATTTTTTAAGTTTATAAAAAGGTTTTTTCATTTATATTCCTTGGTATTTTAAAAATAGTTTATAAAATTTTCTATAAAAATCATAATGATATTTTTTTATACTATTTATTGTATTACTAATATTTGGCATTCTAAAATTTTTAAAATATAGTATTTATTTTCAAAAAAATACTATATATTTACTCCGCTTTAATTTCTCCACCTTTAACAACAAGGCCCTTAGAATCTATCACTACTTCTACTCCACCTGCTTTAATGATAACACAATCTGGTTTAGCATTAATCAATGTTTCTCCTACTTGTATAGTTGCCTCACTATCAGCCTTTAGATAGTGAGTTGTTTTTGCATAGGTAGTGATATTATCAGCCACCATACTTGTATTTTTATCGCTTTCAAATCCCATGGATTCATTGCTTGTAAAAAGAATATTGTCTTTGCTTTTATAATCTATCTCTTTTTCGCTCAAGACTTGTATTTTATTGCTTGTATTTATATTGTAATAACCTTCTATAATTTCTTTTTTGTTTCCTTTAACATTTCTAGTTTCATCTTTATGTATAATGGTATTTTTGTTTGCGCATATTTCAGTGTCTTTATTTTCTCCTATATATTCACTTGAATTTTTAGCTACTCTTAACTTGTTGTCTACTCCTACATTTAAAGTGTTAGATAATCCAACTATGGTGTCTTTAGATAAACCTACATTTATTAGATACTCAGCACCAACATTGACATTTTTAGCTAAATCTATGGTTTGCGTATGAACTTTTTTAATTCTTTCATTATAAATCCCATCCACCATAGAATCTTTATCATTTAAAATTCTTTGAGTAAAGTTGTGCTGAACCAATTCATCATAGTCTCTTTCTGCTTTTAGATAGATTTGTTCTTTATCTTTTAAGTTGGATAAAGTTAGTTCATTGTATCCTTGTTCGTATACTCCTATAGTTTTAGAGCTAATGGAAGTTTTGTGATCATGGTGTGGCAACGATACAAGAGGATC
>NZ_JAKMSF010000028.1:0-3123 GCF_025772505.1 Campylobacter sp. CNRCH_2016_3089 | reverse complement strand
ATAATACTTCCATTATTAGCATAGACTAAAGAGCTAATTGCTATAATACAAAGAGAGAGTTTTTTCATACTTATTTTTTCCTTTTAATGATGTATTTTAATTTTAAGTTTTTGTTTTTCAATATTTATATTGATTAATTAAAATATTTTTAACATGAGTATATTCATTATATACACTAGGATAAATCCTAGTGTTTAGTGTTTAATTTCTTATGTATCAAAGCTGTAGATTATAATCCCCCAACTATACAAGGATTCATAGTTTTATAATTATCGCTAACTATGCAAGTTTTACTTTTTTGAATTAAAGAAGTTTCATCTATTTCTTCAGTTTCTTCTTCTTCATTTAAAGTTTCATTACCTATAGAATTAAAAGTAGAACTTTGTTCAAATGCTAAAGAATCATCAGGTTTATTATCAATTGGTGGTTCTACTGGGTCAATAGGTTTATCAGGTATTTCTATTTCTCCACCGCCATTATCTCCATTATTTTTTATGGAATCTAAGATAGGAATACCAACATTACTAACCTTGTCAAAGTTTCCATTGAGCGTAAAATACTCATATTGGTTTGCTTTAGCTTTTAATGATTCAAAATCATCTATAGAAATATCACTTTTATTTTTATCAAGTTGTGCTAAAAACATAAGATTTTTTATTTCAGAAGATATAGAACTTAATTCTCTATAAAAATTATTTAGTAAATCTTCACTTAAATTTTTATTGCTATTGATTGTGGATACTATTATGTTATACCTAGTTGCGAGTTCATCGATTTGTTTTTGATAATTTGTTTTGTTATATTTATCTTTTAAATCATTAATATTCTCCACTTTGCTCTGCAAATCTCTAATGAAACTTATCAACTTATCTTTGTTTGCCATAGTGATATCATAATGCTTTTTAGCATCTTGTTTTAAATTGTTGAATTTATCTTGCACCCCTTCTTTAAACTTAGAATCAATCTTGTTGTTTTGCGAGTATGCAAGTAAGAAATCCATACTTTGCATTAATTTTTCAGCTTCGCTTGTTTTATCACCATATCTATCATCTAACAAAAACTCTGCTATAAACTGCACTTTCGATTTTCTATCTGTTAAATTCCCATACGCTTCTAAAAGCTTTTTTAAATCACTATTTGCATTAATAGTTAAGTATTTTTTTAGATCTGAAATGATTTCATTATTAATAATATCTTCATACAAATCCTCATTATCTAAAAACACATCGTTATCAAGATCAACCCTAGATACCTCACTAGGTTTTGTAGGATCTGTTATAGTCGGGATTTTTGATGTAAATTCATTGTATTTATCATTATTTATATAACTGACTTCACTTGCCCCACTAGTTGAAAAATCCCCAAAGTCATTAGCATAATGATATACTGTATTAGAATTATTTGTTCCAACTTTATTAGCTATAAATAAGTCTGTATTTACAGTCTTATTTTGATAAGACTTAGCATTTATAGAAGACCCGTCTTTAAAATATAGCGAAACATTCTTTATGGAGCCACCACTATTTGAACATCCCCAAGAATTAGCGCCATTACATCCTAAAAATCCACCAGTGTATATAGAATCTGTAGATTTTGCATAAATGTTTATCTTACCTTCTAAAGCTATGTTTTCTAAATTTGCACTATAGTTTTTTCCCGCAAATCCACCTACATAAGCTACACCTTGTTGTTTTTTATTATCTACTTTTATACTTTCTAAATTCTTGATGTAAATATTACTAAGCTTTGCATTTTTACTTCCAATTTCACCTATAAATCCACCCACATTAGCAAAAGATCCACTAGAAGTTACATCTATATTTTTTACATTCTCCATTCTTACATCTCTGATGTAATTACCACTATACAACTGCCCAGCAAAACCCCCAACAAAAGCTGGTAAATCTGGATTACCCTTTGCAATAATATTATCTATATTTTTAATAGATATTTTTTCAAAATTTCCTCTTGCATTACCTGCGAAACCACCTAAATTTACAGAACTTTGTCCTTTTTCAGCTCTTATATTTTCAATAGTATCTAAACTAATATCTGAAAAATTTCCTCCGGCAAGTCCTGCAAAACCACCTATAAAAAATAAACCCTTATCTCTACCTATTGAAGTAATGTTAGATATATTTTTTAGTTCTATTTGTGAGATAGTATTGTTTTCAGTTTTTCCAAAAACACCACCTACATAATCAACATTTTTAGCATTTATGCTATTATTACCATAATCAACTCTAAAGTCTTTAATAGTAGAATCTTTCACATATCCAAAAATCCCAACATAAGTGTGTTTTTCATAATGCCTATTTGGATCTGCAGTAAAATCGATCTTAATATTTTTTAGACTAAAACCTTGTCCATCGAAATTTTTATTAAAAACTTTTTCATTATCATAGCCAATTATCATATTTGTACATTGCCCATCAATACAATAATTAGCATAGTTTTCGCCTTTAAAATCTATATCATTAGTAAGTCTATATCCATTAGCAGTCTCTCTAAAGCCTTTTTTATTATCATTCCAACCTTTAGCAAAATACCACCAATCCTGCACAGAACCTATATCAACATAGTTTTTATAACTTTTATTTAAATTACTAATATTATCAAATTCATTATATTTTCTTTCAGGATCAAAATAATACCCCGTAGCACTTAAATACAAATCCCCTTTATTTGCATGTGATGTTTCTACACTAGGTGTTTTTATAGTTGAAATATCTGCATAAATTTCATTTGCATCAAGGTGAATTTTATTTCCAGCTTTAATTTGATTTAATGTTCCTTTATTAACTTCTGCCTTGAGTATGATTTTATTACCTTGTAAGATTAAGTTTTCTTTGACATCAATATTACCCATATTAACCACATTGCCAAGTTTATCGCCTTTAAATACCGGAGAAAAATTTGATCCCATTTTAAAGAAATTCTCATAATCTGTGTTATTTAATGTACTAGTCGAAGCCACAAAGCGATTAGCATTGATAGTTCCTGTTTTAGTAATGATTACCCCATTAGGATTGATTAAAAAGACATTATTATTTCCAGCTTCTAATATACCAGCTATGGTAGATTTACTTGTCCCATGAGCAATGTTTAGGTAGTTTTTATTGC
>NZ_JAKMSF010000027.1:0-3385 GCF_025772505.1 Campylobacter sp. CNRCH_2016_3089 | reverse complement strand
GTGATACTTCCATTATTAGCATAGACTAAAGAGCTAATTGCTATAATACAAAGAGAGAGTTTTTTCATGATTTTACCTTAATTTATAATAACACTTGATTTAGATTAATTGTAATTTAAGAATTGATCAATAGTAAATTTCAATAATATCTACAACTATAAATACTAGGATAACCTAGTACTTATATTTTATATATCACTTACTACACAAGGATTCATAGTTTTAAATCCATCATTAACTATGCAAGTTACTGCTCTTTTTCTCGTGACAGCCTTATCTACATCTTTTTCTTTTCTAATTTTTTTTATCACAAGTCCACCATCTGATTTCAAACTATCGCTAGTTGATAAATAAATATTATTTTCTATAAAAGGTAAATCTTTTTTAGATTTTTCTTTTTTCACTGGAGTGCTTGGTTGAAGTTCTGTCCACGGAATTTCTTTTTTCACTGGAGTGCTTGGTTGAAGTTCTGTCCACGGAATTTCTTTTTTCGCGTGTTGCAATGCAAGCTGTGCTAATTTTGGCGTATATATATCTTGCTTAACATCTCCTATTATTTCAAAACCTCCTTTTGAGATAGTATATTCTATTTTATTTTTTATAGGGCTAATATCCAATTGAGAAACAATATCTTTTTGTTGCTGATTTAATTTGCTAATATTTTCTGCCAAAATATTGATTTTTTTGAAATCAATATTTTCACTACTAGCTAAAGCATTATATTCTCTTTCATTTTCTTGAATTTTTGTTTTTATTTCTTGTAGTTGATTTGTTAGTATTATAGATTTATCAAGAAAATCTTTCAAATCTTTCTTTAATAAAGCGAATATAAAATCTTTTTTAGAAATCACATTAGCAGTATTATCTAACAATTTTTCAAAAGTTTCATTTTGATAAATTTTTTCCTTATTAGCACCCTTTAAACCATTTTCTTGATAAGCATCTATAAATTCCAAACTCTGAACTATCTTCAAAGCTTCTTCTTTATTGTTTTCATTATCTTTTAAAAAATACTTAGACACAAAATCAATTTTCTCATCTTCACTCATCTGTTTATAATCTTTTTCTTTAAGCATATCATCTAGCGAGCTAATATAAAATTTATAATATTGACTTGCAATATCATTAATAGCATAATTTTCAATACTACTTTGAAAAGAATCATCTTTGAAAAGCATAGCTTCTTTGTTTAAAATAGCATTTAAATCTAATTCTAAAGCTTCTTTAAGTTCATCTTTTTTCTCATTTAAAGCAAAAGTAAGATAATTATGATTGTCTTTTAAAAATTGCTTATTAGAGTATTCTAACAATTTTTGTTTATATTCTTTATAAGCTTGCGTTTGATCGCTGTATTCTCTCACACTAAATTTTATATGCGGAGAATGCTTTCCTTGTAAAAAATTTTTAGGCGCCCACATAAAAATATTTTCATGGGTTTTTTGATTTTTATCATTTGCTCCAATATCAAAATACCCAGTTACTGCAATTTTTTCTAATTGAAATGCTGTGATTTTTGATTGAGGTGTATAAAAAATATAAATATTATAAAAATCATCAAAAGGATTATACATACCTACAAAGCCAGTTGCTATTGTTGCTCCATCTTTATTATGTCCTGTTCCTTCAGCAATAATTTCTCCAATATTATTTAAAATAATATTGTGAAAGTAATTCGACCCAGATATTGCCGTAAAACCAGAAGAATAGCTAAGTTCAGCTTTGTCTTTGGATATACTTTGAATTGTTTTTATATTATTTAAAGTTATACCGGCAAAATAATTTCCACTAGCACTTGCAGCAAATCCACTAGCAAAAGAATCATCCTGCTCAAAATCATGAGAGCTGTTTAAATAATGATCATATGTTCCTTTGTTATAAGATTGAATCAATCCTATATCATTTAAAGAAATATCTGTAAAGCTATTATAAGTTGGAGTTTCGTTTTTTTTGTATACATTTATAATCTCTCCGACAAATCCTCCTGATTTAGCACTTGCTTTATCCGTTACCGCACCTATATAACCAATATGATTTAAAAAAATATTATTAAAATCATATCTAGAATTTTGACTCAATGGAGAGGAATAAACAGCTCCACTAAATCCGCCTACTCTTGAAGTTTGTATTCCTTCTGCCTGAATACCGTTTATATTTAAAATTGTAATATTTTTAAATTTACTACCTTTTATTATCATAGGTAGAGAATCGAAATTAGCTACATCAACAATATCCCCAACAAAACCTCCAACATAAGCATAATCTTTACCATTGCCTATAATTTCATTGATATTTTTTAAAACAATGTCTTCAACTTTAGCATCTTGCTCTATAAGTCCGACAACACCACCTGCATAAAGAATATAATTTGTCGTATTTGCTTTAACATTACCATTCATATAATCTACATTGAAATTCTTTATATTAGCCCCATTACTTAAATTTCCAAAAATACCAACATAATTTTTATTGTTAGCCTCTATATTAATATTTTTTAAAGTAAATCCTTGGCCATCAAATGTTTTAGTAAAAGGATTTTTATTATCACCAATCATCATAGAAGTACAATCAAGACCATCTATACAATAATTAGCATAGTTTTGCCAATCTTTTCCTTCTTCGCCTTTGCCTTGATTGCCTTTAAAATTTATATTATTGGTAAGTCTATATTCGATATTTTTGTTAAAACTATCTTTATTTTCATTCCATCCTTTAGCAAAATGCCACCAATCCACATCAGAACTTATACCTATAAATTTATTATTTAAAAATTTTTCATTATTATGCTTTACTTTTATTTTGTTTCCAGTTTCATCTAAAGCATTATCATAATCTTGTTGTTTGTAATTAAAACTTTTAAAAGAAGATGGATTGTAATAATATCCCGTAGCACCTAAATATAAAGAACCTTCATCTTTAGCAGTTATATGCAACTTATCTGTATTATTTAAGGTAGCAATATCAGCATGAGTTTCATTTCCAACTAAATATATATTTGTTTTTTTATCTTTATCTAAAGCTGCAATTTGATTAAAAGTTTTACTTTTAATATCAAAAGTTCCATATAATAAAACCTTATTCCCTATAAGCAATACATTATTAGCATTAATATTACCCATATTAACTACATTGCCTGCTTTTTGTGGTTTAAACACCGGTGAAAAAGTTAATCCATCATCAAATTTTTGCATCTTTGCAAACTTTTGTATATCCCCATCACCCATCGACGAAGTAGAAGCCACAAAGCGATTAGCATTGATAGTTCCTGTTTTAGTAATGATTACTCCATTAGGATTGATTAAAAAGACATTATTACCTTTTGCATTTAATACACCTTCTATGGTAGATTTACTTGTCCCATGAGCAATGTTTAGGTAGTTTTTATTGT
>NZ_JAKMSF010000026.1:0-4581 GCF_025772505.1 Campylobacter sp. CNRCH_2016_3089 | reverse complement strand
CTTACAGGCTCAAGTGAACTTCCTAACAATCCTTTTTACTTTGGAGAATTAGATCAAGATAATACCATAAAACAAGATACACCTAGTTATTATTTTTCTCCTAAAGATGAAAATAGTGGCAAAGGAAAACTTAGCATCTTTTATAAAAATGATGAACTTTGCTTGCTTAATTATTCTATTATAGAAAATTCTTTAAATATCAAATTAGAATGTTTAAGCAAGCAAAGCTTAGAGTATAAAGATTTGATTTCAAACACTCTAAAAGAACAAAAAACCATACAAATAAACAAAAAACAAGCTATAGCTAAACTTCATGCCCTTTTAGAAAATCAAAACCTAGAATGTATCCATGGAGGTAAAGTCATACTTCAATCAAACAAAGGAAAAACTTTTAAAGATGGTGGTGTGCCTATTATGCTAGAAAGTGATTTACTTAATTCTAGCATAAGTGGCTGTCCTAATACCATTGCAAATGTAAGCTATCCTTGCACTAAGGTAGTAGATGTTAAAGGCTCTTTATCTCAAAAGAAAGTTAATAATGAATATGTAATCTTACAAGAACTCATCTCAGCTTGTATTAGTGATAAAGGCTTTCCTTTAAAAGTAAGCTTTGTACCTACTAAGTTTAAATTTGATCATAGTTTTAATCCTAAGGAAGGCTTAGCAAAGCAAAGCAAAAGCCAAACAAAGCTAAAAGAGCCTATAATAAGACTTCATTATAAAAGTGATAGATTTCAAAAAGATAACCTACCTATCTATAATCTTTTGATCAATAATGAAAAAAAAGAACAAAATAAAGCTTTAAGTGAATTAAATATAGATCAAAAAGATTTAAAAGATATAGAAGATGTTAATATTCTTAATCAATTCAAACAAGACTTTAGTAAAGATTATGAATTTAAAGAATTAAATTTTAGTTTTGATACTAATTTAATCAAACTTTATTTTATTATCCCAAAAAATATTGCTAAAGTTTATAAAAGTGCTTATAAAGAATTTGAATATAAAGATTTAGGAGCAGGGTATTTTACACAGCTACATGAGTATGATAAAATCATCAAAAATTCCCTAGAAGATAATAAAGAATTAAACGAATATCATTTTAGTTTTTTAGCTCCTGCTAAAATGCAAAATTTAAAATTTCAAATCGCAAATGGACTAGATGAGATCTTAGAAGATGAAGATAGAAAACAAGAGCTTTATGTTTGTAAATTTGTAGTAGTGAATGGGATTAAAATATGAAAATAAAAGATTTCACCTTAATTACATCAAATCATAATTTGGAAATTGAGTTAAAAAATCTTACCGAAAATGCTAATAAAATTATTTTTATATGTGGTGATTTTGATGGATATAAAGAAGCTAAGAATTCTTTGTATAAGACACTACATACTATTGAATATAAATTTAAAATTAACAAGAAAAAAACTTTTAAAATCATACATTTAAATCAAGCTAATAAAGATGAAATCACAAAAGAACAAAAATTTAGCTCTGATAAAAATTTATCTAGTATTAAAAAAATTATCTTTAATAATTTAAATTTTTTAAATGATGTAATCAATCAAAACGAAAATAAAACGCTCAATAAAATTATTGATGAGAGTAATGAAGAAAATATTGAAAATTTTTTAAAAGGAGTTCAAAAAGAATTAAATACATTATTAAAAAATATCAAAGAATCTGATTATTTTGAGCAAGAGATTAAACCAAAGATACAACTTACCCTAGATACACTTTTTAATACATTTTTAAAAAATATCACTCAATCTAATGATGATGAATATAAGCAAATTATTAGAGCTATAGCAAAATTTTTTATCAATATATTAGATTCTGTAACCAATCTTAAAAAACCTATCTCTTTAGTCAAAAAAAATCCTTATGTTTTTGTTGTAAATACATTATTTGAAGCTTATAATTCTTCTTCTGACTATCAAGAGCATAAGGAACAAAAATATTATTATGATTTTGCTTATCCACTTTTAGAGCTTATTACTAGTAAGCTTTATCCTATTATCGCTTTGTGCAATGAAGAAATTTTATCTGATGTATTGATTATAGATGATAAAGTATTATTAGATTTTTCATCTTATTCTAATGCACCTTCTATTAGTCTTTATAAAAATAGTTTTTATAAAGTTATTTTAGATGAAGAATTTCAAGGTATTTTTGATCATTTTTTAGAAAATAATCCAAAAATTGAAAATGAAAAGTTAGATAATACGCTTTTGATTAATTCTAGTTTAAAAAATTTTGATACAACATTAAAAAAAGCAATCAATTCAAATATCTCTGAACTTAATCATTTCTTTTATGCAGAATATCCTGATTTAAATTCTTCCATACTAGTAGAAATGATACTAGATAAAAAAAATACTGATCAAATCAATACAACCAAAATGGGTAAAAATTATTTGTTTATTACCAATCCACCACAGCTTAACAATGCAGCACTTTGTGAAGATTTGTATCAAAAAAAATTAGGAGCAATAATAAAAAATCGCCCAAAAGCTCTTACAAAAAATGAAAAACTTGGGTTAAAAGAGCAATTTCCTAGTAAAAGAGATTATGGTTCTTATTTTATAGAAAGAGATGTTAAAAAGGAAGATGATTTTGTATTGCAACTTTGTCCTTTTGTGAAACTTGATGGACAGGTTTATCAAAAATATAAAAGGTATTTTAATTTTTATAATCAACCATATTCTTGGATGAAACTTTATTTATTGGAATATATAAACGAACGATTGGAATATGAAAAAGCTGAGCAAGATTTTGCTTATATTGATAGCTTTTTTAAATTACCCAAAGAACTGGAAGAAATTAGCGAAAAAGAAAAAGAAAAAGTAAAAGAATATATCGGGCTTTTTAATAATTATTTAGATAATATCAATTCTGATTATAATCAAATGCAATTTTTTCTTGAGTTAGATCCATCAATATCCAAAACATATGAAAATGTAGATTTTAAGAAATACTCACCTTTAACGGTTGTTTTATTGACTTTAACTTTGTATGTTTTACAAAAAGACTTAGCTTCTACACAAGAATATTCTCTTGGTGTTAAAAATATTGTAATTCCAAATTTAGATTATGGTGATAAAGAAATTTCACTTAATTACCAAAAGATTAAAATACCAAATTATTTTAATGAGTATATCTTATTTATCCCTGATGATATTTATTTTTATGATAATGATAAAAAAATTTACATCTTTTTATCTAAAGAATTAAATAAAAATAAAAAAGAAGATGAAGTTATCTATTTAGATGAATTAGCCAAAGCTATGTTTGAAAATGATTTTGAAGAAGATGATCAAACTTATGTGAATTTTTTAAAAACCTTAAATGAAAGCTTTGATGAGGAAATTGAATTTAAAGAAAATACACAAACAGATAAAACTCTTCCTTTGAAAAAAGATTTAGATAAAAGTATTCAAGAAATTATGCTTGATAATGAACTTGCAAAATTATCCATAGATATCACTTTTTTTAATATCATTAAGCAACTTTTTCCTTTTGCAGAATTTTTTATGAGCCAGCCTGATTTTTTTAAAAAAATGATTTTATTTTTTATAAATTCAAGCTTTGATAAAAAGCATTATGGCAATAAATTATTTTCTAGTTTTAAAGCACATTTTTTTAAAGAACTAGGGATATTTTATGCACTTAATCCTAAAGGACATTTTATAAAAATTAATCCAAAAAGTAAAAAGCCACTCAATAAGCTTTTTTTATATCAAATAGGAACAAATTATTATTATTTTAATCAATTAGAATATGCAAGCGAGTTAAAAAAGTCAAAGAGTTTTTCAAGATTGGATAAAGCTAAGCAAATTCATTTGATATCAAAAGTAAAAAAACAATTAGCTATCGATTTTTCTATTAAAGTAAGTAAAAATTTAAGTGTAGATGTGTTAAAAAATTTAGCAGGATCTTTTATCGATACACTTTTGCCTACAAATTATGAAAGATTAAAAATTTTATATGAAAAACTAATGTATGAAAAATTTACTTACAATTATGATTTTCCTTTAGCTGTAAAAAAAGAAGAATACTTAACCTATCCTTTATTGATAAATTCTAGATTTATGAGTTTTGATTTATCTGAGTTTATTTTTGGTTCTTTATTATGCACAGGTGGGCTTAATTATTATCCTAGTATTGCTTGTGCTACGACTTCAAGCAAAGCTAGGGAATTTGCCTTAAAAAGACTTTTATCTTATATTATTTTAGATGAGAAAAGAAGTGCTTTTAAGGAAGATAAGATCAATGAGGGTAAATACATCTTAAACGATATGGAATTTTTTGAAGAAAACAATATAGAACTTAGAAATTGTAATATATATAAGCTAGAGCATTTTCAAAGAAAAGAAGAGTATAAAACACAACACCCAGTGATAAAACAACACCCTATCTTAGCTTATAATGATACTATACAAATTTTATATGAATATGCAAATGGTATTTATAATACTACTCAAGATGAAAAGGGTAAGTTCATAGAAGATAGGCAAAAAGCAAGAAGATTAATGGAAAATTTAGAAGCTATAGGACAACATAATTTAGAAGTGATGTATA
>NZ_JAKMSF010000025.1:0-4747 GCF_025772505.1 Campylobacter sp. CNRCH_2016_3089 | reverse complement strand
TTAGAGAAAAAAAGAGAAGAATTTCGTAGCAAGTATTTAGGGAGTGAAATCAAAGTAGGAAATGAAACTCATTTTGTGAATTTTTCTTATTTGAAGAAAAAATTCCCTCAAGTCCTTTCTAATGGTTGTAAGTATTATCGTGATGATTATATTAATAGCTATAAAATAGGCGAATCTAATTTTAATTTCGATGATAAACCCGAATTTGCATACTATGAAGATCAATTTAAAGCATATATGGGTGAAGAAAACTATAAAAAATTAAGACCTTATTTGATTATGAGCAGTTATTATGTATGCAAAGGTAAGAGATATCCTATTACTTTTTATACCATGATAGATTATAAAGTAAAAAGCTATGGTTTATTTGGAGATGAGGGAAGAGGATTTAGCTTTTCTAGCATTAGTCGTAAAAGCGCAGGTGGTGGATCTTTTCATTATTTTATTAATGGTAAATTTGTAAAAAGTGATGAAAAATATACAGGACAAAGTTACTGATGAACCCTAAAGAACTTATCTCACAAATCAAAGACTATGCTAATATAAGATGCTAGTTATGCTATGCTTGATTTAATCGATGAGAATGATGAAAAAGGTTTTTTTGATAGCGCTTTTACTCCTCCTTTGTGGCTTTATGCTGATGGGATAAAGTTAGGGTATGAGATAAGCAAAGAGAATGAAACAAAGCTGTCTAGAGGTAATAAGAAAATAGGAGATCCTACAGCTTATGCTACCATTATAGAAGCTAGATTTTCTGCTGATCTTGATAAAGTAGATGAACAATTAAGACAAGGGTATCTTAAAAATAAAGAATGGGACAAGATAGATCAAAAATGGTATGAAGCTAAAGAACCTAGTGAATTCAATGATGATTTTTGGGGTTTTGGAATTAAAATGAATTCTGTTAATGTTACAAGCAATAAGATGTTAAAAAATAATCAATATATAGTAAGGGAATATCTATGAATAGCAAATTTAATTTTGCTAAATTTGCATTAGATTGTTTCATATGTTTTGGAATTGTGATAATCTCCCCATTTGTGTATTCTATATTAATAAAAAGCGATGATTTTCGGTGGTTATTATATCCTATACAATGGTTATTTAATATTGATACTCATACTATTAACGATATATCAATTTTGATTATTGGGTTTTGTTCTTTGAGTATTATTTCATTTTTTATCATTGGTTTTTTTATAAAATACATAAATTAAGCTTGTTTTTATCATTGATTTTTATGATTTGTTATGCAATATTTGGTTATTATTTTTTTAGTCACTTATAAGGAAATTTTATGAAGTACTACACAACGATTTATATCCACCCTATGGATTGGAACATTCCCCATGTCTTTTTAGGACTTACCAAAAAATAAAAGTCCTGAGGAGCTTGATAAGATAGATGAACAATTAAGACAAGAATGTCTTAAAAACAAAGAATTTAAATTAATTAAAAGTATTAAGTAGATTGGTTATAATAAAAAAATTTATCTATATTAGGAGTAAATTTGCAAATTCCTATTTATTCTAAACTCAAGGCAAAACTAGAAAGCAAAGGAATAGATAGTATATCAAGCGGACAAATTGCTTGGTTTGTGTGTAGTGTAGGGATTTTTATCATTCCTATGGTATATTTTTATATCAGTAACAATTATGATCAATTCACTATTTTATTTATTATGTTATTTATTTTTATATTGAATATGCTTTATATTAAAAATTTTTTTGCATTATTGTTGCTTGTGATATTAATATTTATATATATGAAATATCATGAGTTTATCTATAATTTTAAAATTTTATTTTTTATTTTTGCACCTATAATTTTTATCTTTTTAAGAGCTTGGAGAATTTTAATAACTTTTTTATGTGGATATATTTTTTTAGTGGCTATGGTATATATATTTGAGTTATTAGGAGGATTTTATAAATGAAATATTATGTTACGATTTATATTGATCCATTGGTAGAATGTTTTTTGGATTTTAAAAATCAGTGTTACTGGCAAAGAGAAGACTTCACTCACGCTTTCTTAGGACTTACCAAAGATAAAAGTCCTGATGAACTTGATAAGATAGATGAACAATTAAGACAAGAATATCTTAAAAATAAAGAATGGAATAAGATAGAACAAAAACGGTATGAAGCTAAAGAACCTAATGAATTCAATGATGATTTTTGGGGTTTTGGAATTAAAATGAATTCTGTTAATGTTACAAGCAATAAGATGTTAAAAAATAATCAATATATAGTAAGGGAATATCTATGAATAACAAATTTAATTTTGCTAAATTTGTATTAGATTGTTTCGCTTGTTGCGGATTGACTATAATATCTTATTTCATATTTTTTTTACCTATTATTTATCTTATCAGATTTATTTATTTAATAGGAATAAATATGGATATTTTAAATGGATTTGGCGACTATGCCTTGCTTTTTACATTGTGTCATATTGCATTTTTTACTATTTGGTTTTTATTAGAAAAGAGAAACATTATAAAATATAAAATTCATAAATTAAGTTTTTGGATAGTATTTGCATTTGCAAATAGTTTTTGGTGGTATTTAGCTTATTGGTTAGCAAATAGAGGATTTTATAAATGAAGTACTACACAACGATTTATATCCACCCCATGGATTGGAACATTCCCCATGTCTTTTTAGGACTTACCAAAAAATAAAAGTCCTGAGGAGCTTGATAAGATAGATGAACAATTAAGACAAGAATGTCTTAAAAACAAAGAATTTAAATTAATTAAAAGTATTAAGTAGATTGGTTATAATAAAAAAATTTATCTATATTAGGAGTAAATTTGCAAATTCCTATTTATTCTAAACTCAAGGCAAAACTAGAAAGCAAAGGAATAGATAGTATATCAAGCGGACAAATTGCTTGGTGTTTAGGGAGTGGCTATATTGCTTTAATATGTGCTGTATTTGTTGTTATATATAAACTCAAGAATTTGGAATTTGAGCTTTATATTGTTTTTTTCTTTCCTATCTTGCTATTTTATATTGCTATATTTTGGTTTATTTTTTTAAGTTTTTGTAAAAACTTCTTTTTTATTCATCTTTTTTGCTATTGTTTTATGTATATCTTTAATATAATTTTTAATGATTTTTATTTAAATCTTGCAATAATAAATATTTTATTAATGATAATATGGTTTTTTTTTGTTAAATTGCATTTAAAATTTAAATTTTTATTTTTAATGATGTATTTTTGTTTTGAAATTGCAATATTTATAGGAATAATACCTTATGGACTTTTAGAAGGAACTATTTCGAAATGAAAGAAATAATAAAATATTATGTAGCAATTTATGTAGATGAGTTATTAGAAGATGAAATGTTAAAGCATGTTGATTTTTCTTTGCTATTTGAAGCAAAATTTTCTCAAATTTCTAAGCAAATCGACTTCACCCACGCTTTCTTAGGACTTACCAAAGATAAAAGTCCTGATGAACTTGATAAGATAGATGAACAATTAAGACAAGGGTATCTTAAAAATAAAGAATGGGACAAGATAGATCAAAAATGGTATGAAGCTAAAGAACCTAATGAATTCAATGATAATTTTTGGGGTTTTGGAACCGGAATTGCTAATGTTGCAGAATCTCTTATAGGAACTCCTGGCAAAGTATTTAACAATAACCAATATGTATTAGATAGTAATATTGATAAAAATTGTTATATTATTAAAAAACTAAGAAGCCCTCAAACTTTCAAACCTTCTAATCGCTGTACTTTAGAACTTTCTAAAGTACAATATGAAAGCTTACTTGTAAATATTAAAGCTGATTTTGAAGCCACAAAAGAAATCACACCTAATAGCGAAAAGCCAATCAATGAAGAATTTACCTATAAACTTCTTGAAAATAATTGCGTTACTTGGGTTATTCAAAAACTTTCTGATATAGGAATAGAGCTTATTGATGATGAATATAAAGTGCCTGGAAATTTGATAGATATCTTTGATTTGATCAAATTTCTTCACTCTATCTTTTTGAAATTTCAAAATATTGATGATAATTTACAAAGTGTAAAAGGTGCAAGAGCTTTTATTACTTGGACTAGATCTATGCTAGATAATAATTATATATGTTATGTAGATCAGGAAAATTTAGAAAAGAAAATACAAACTTTTTGTAAAAAAAATATAGAAAATCAAAGATATTACGAAAGTATTAAAAAATTTTATAATGAAATTTATCAACTTAAAAGTATATATAATAAATTAGATTTTTGTTTGGAATCTATCACTAAAAAATTTAATACAAGCATAAAAGGCGATTTTAAATTGATTTATTTTGATAGAAAAGATAGACAAATTAAACTTTTAAAAGCAGATAATGATTATGAAGCTATTGCGATACAAGATTTAGATTTGAGTCAGAAATATAATAATTTTAGTGTGAGTAAATTTTATCCTTTTATTTTTATACCTAAAAATGAAATGAATTCAAGAATGCTTTATCATAAATATGATTATGGTAATATCTCACAAGAATATCAAAAAGATAGAAATGAATTTTATTTTAATGTTTTAGCAGGAGAAAAAAGCGATAAATATTGGAGTTCTAGTTATCATAAAATGACTAAAAATTTAAGGAAAATTCATGCCTCTTAAAAAAGTAAAAGAAACAATTTTTGCTTATGATAAAGAAGTGATTGATTGTGAAATCTTAAGGGCTAAAAATGTTGATTTAACTCATTCTAAAATTTATTTCAAAGGTGTATTA
>NZ_JAKMSF010000024.1:0-4844 GCF_025772505.1 Campylobacter sp. CNRCH_2016_3089 | reverse complement strand
ATTTTTAATGAAAGTGATAAGGATATTAAATAGCATATAAAGCTCATTGTTTAACAATGAGCTTATTGTGTTACGAATTTGCTTCTCTCCAATCATCACTTCCGCTTGTTCCAGCCGCTGTATGCTCCCAAATAACTTTTCTGTAATTTAAAGATACCTTAAAAAGCTCTGTTTTGTCATGATTGTTTGCTTCTTGAGCATTTGGCATTACTAAGGTAATATCTGTAATGATAGCATCTTCTAATTTAGTTGTAAAAAAATGTTCTTGTCCACCACTTGTTGATGTTCTAAACCAATGAACTTCAACACTCGGAAGTCTTTCACCTTTTGTAAGTGCATTGTAAAGTAGAGGAACTGCTTTATTTAGAGAGCAAGTGAAAGTAAAAGGCTTATGAACTCTTTGTCCTGATGGTTGTCCACTTTGTTGATCAACTGGAACTGTTACAATATGAGAAATTTCTTGAGCCATAATCTCGTCTTCGTGTCCTGCTTGATAGCGATTTCCTATACTTGCTTCTGTAGAAGCACCACTTGAAATAAGTCCTTGTGTTGAACCTTCGATTTTGATATATGCTGGTTGTGCCATGTTTTTCCTTATGATTATAATTTTAACTTTATATTTATATTAAAAGCTTTTAATATTTTAATACAAAATAAGTAAAAATAATATAAAATTAATAAATAGAAATAAAAATTATTTGAATTTATATTAGGAAAAATTATGTTTCAAAAAATAATGCAAATTTTAAAATCTAGGATTTTCGTAATCACATTAATACTTATTATTTTAGTTGTCTTAAGTTTATTTTTTTGGGCTTATGGTTCTTTATTTGCGTTTAATGAAATTTATGTTTTTAGTAATTCTTATTTAAGATTTGGGATAATTTTTATATTTTGGTGTTGTATTTTTTTGTTTTTTCTTTTAAAGCCTTTAAGTAATTTTATAAAATCTTTTAAGGATGACAAAAGAATAAGACTTAAAGAAATTAAAAAAGAATCTAATGAATTTTTATACAAAGCAAAAAGAAATTTCTTTATCGCATTAAAAGATGCCAAACAAACATGGAAAAAAGATATCAACACTAAAAATTTGCCTCTTGTTGTTATTGTGGGAAATGAAGGTGCTGGTAAAAGTACTTTTATAAATTATTCTGATATAGAATATCCTTTAAGTGATAGTTTAGAATCATATAAAAAGATGCATAAGTCTACCAATAATTTTAGCTTATATGTTTCCAAGAAAGGCGCTTTGCTTGATACTGAGGGAAATTATTTTTCTCAAGAAGATTTTTTTCATCCTAATAGTAGCGATGAGTTACCCGAAGATGATATAGAGAAAAATAGAGACTTTTTAATTAAAAAGAGCATTTGGCAAAATTTTTTAAAATTTTTAAATAAGAATTATTTTCATAGTAAATTAAATGGCATTATTTTAATAATTGATACTCGATTGTTTTTGGAAAACACAAAAGAATATTCTAATAATTTAATTCGTTATTTAACAAAAAGAGTGCATGAGTGTGAAAAAATTTTAGGTGTACAATTACCTATTTATGTTGTTTTTTCAAAATTAGATTTAATAGAAGGTATGAGAGAATTTTTTGATATTTTCAATGAAAAAATTCAAAAAAAAGCTTTTGGTGTAAGTTTTGCAGAACATTTTAAAGAAGAAGATATTCAAAAGTCTTTTGAAGAGATAAGCAAATCTTTGTTTTTATGTTTTGTTGATAAAAATTCTTCTATATACACTATAGAGGAAAAAAATAAAATTTATTTATTTTTAAAGCAGTTGGATAATTTATTTGTATTGAGCAAAGACTTTATCGTGCAACTCCAAAATGAAAATATTTTAAAAAATAGTTCAGTTTTAAGAGGGGTATATTATGTAAGTGCTTATCAAGAAAATGTGCCAAGAAATTTTATGCTTGATACAATTTGTGAAAAGTATAATATAAAAAAACCATTAGCTCAAGTAAAACAGTCTTTTAGTAAGCAAAGTTATTTTGTTCAGTCTTTGCTTGAAGATATTGTCTTTAAAGATTCATCGCTAAGTAGAATTAAAAGTTTTTACAAAAAGATATCGCTTGTGGGTCTAACTATATTTTTGAGTTGTATGACTTATTTTATTTCATCTTATTTTATTCTTAAAAGTGAGCAAGAAAAGAAAATATCTCAAAGTGTTTATACAGATCTTTCATTTTTGTTGAAAAATATGCAAGATTACCCCATGATGAGTATAGAAGAGAAAGCAAAATTATTAGTTGATTTAAGAAATATACTAAGTGTATATCCACAATTAATCGAAAAGGCAAGTTTGTTTGAATATTTTAGCTTAAACATAACATATAAAGGCTTTAAAAAAGCACAAAATTTATATTATAAAATTAGTGAAGATGTGTTGAAAAATACCCTATTAAAAGAAATGGAAATAATATTACAAACTGATGATAATTATGATAACTTAATTAAAACTTTATATGTATATAAATCATTGTTTGAGCAAAAATATCTTGATAAAGATTTATTAAAAATATGGATTAATGAAAATTGGAATTTTTTAGAAAAATATAAAATTTCTAAAGAAAATTTTCTATCTGGTATCGATGAACTTCAAAAGATTGACTTAAGCACTTCTCAGCAAGATGATATTTCGGTTAAACTATCTATTGAAAAACTATATAATGTAGCAAAAATTCAAAGAATATATACTTTACTTAACTTTATCATTCTAGATAAAAACAATAAAGTATATAATTTTAAAAATGAATTAGGATTTGCTGCTAATAATGTTTTCTCAGAGTCTATTAAAATTGATAGTATTGAAGAAATTTACACAAAAAAAGGTATGGCTGACTTTTTGCAAACGTTAAATGTAAAAATAGATAAAGCCATTGAGATTGATTCGTGGATTTTAAATGATTTGTCAAATTCTGAAAATAGAAGCAATATGGCAATGGGAATTATTAAAATTTATTTAACGCAATATCAAAATAAATGGCAAGAAATTTTAAATTCACTTGCACCAAAAAAGTTTATTTCCAAAAGTTCTATGCTAAATGAACTTAATATACTATCTAAAAAAGAAAATCCTTTAATGAATTTTATAAAAATTGTTAGTGTAAATACCAATCTTAACGATGCTACTTTACTAACTCAAGCATATAATCTCGGTGTTAATGCTGCTGAAATAAAGACAAGTTTTATGGGGATTACCAGTTCGTTTGATGCTTATCATAAAATTATAGAACAAAATTCTATTTTAAATACGGGTGCTACTGCTGTAGGTTTAGATGTTGGAAGTCATCAAAAAACCATGGAATTAATAAATACAGATTTGTCTAATATTCATAAAAAAATAATTGACTTTACAACAAATAACTCGCAAACTATTGAGGAAAAAATAAAATACGCTTTAAGCGATAGTAAAGATTCTAGCGACCCATTTAGTTCTCTTGAACAAAATATTAAAAATTTACCAAGTGAATTGGAAAAATATTATGTAACTCTTTCTTTATATGCTTGGAATATTATAGAAAACCATGGAGTTTCTTTGTTTAATACTGTTTGGTTGAATGAGGTTTATGCACCATTTGTTAATGATATAGCTCCTTTTTATCCTTTTAATTTGCTAAGTTCACAAGATTTGAGTATAGATTCTTTTAAAAATTTCTTTGGTAAAAATGGAATTTTAAATAAGTTTTATGAAAAATATTTAACAAATGTTCTAATTAAAAGAAAAAATGTTTACTCTATTAATTCTAAATTTAGTTCAAGATTAACTTTTTCCAAAGAATTTTTGGATTTTATTACTAAGGCTGGTAATTTATCAGAGTTAATGCTAAATGCAAATGATGTAATGAGAGTGCGCTTTACTTTACAAAGTCTTGACTTAAGTGCCGATTTTTCTTTTGTAAAAGTTCAGTATAATGATACTTCTATTATATATGATCACACATTACATACAAAATTAGATGTTATAACTGATGAATTTAACAATGGAACTAGTTTTGATTTCACTGCGTATTCTTATTTAGATGCTAATATAAATTACACAAAATCATATAAAGGAGAATGGGCTTGGTATAAATTATTACAGGAAAGTAAAAATTCAAATTCATCTTACAGTGTTTTATTTAATGACAATAAAAAAATGTATTTTGATTTCAAACTTAATAATAACAACTCAGATATTAATAATATAATTATGATATTAAGTGATTTTAAAATAGTAGAAAATATAACAAAGGCTCAAAATGATAGATAAAGAAACCATAGGATTGATAATTGAAAATATTGACGAAAATATTACGAAAACAGTAGCTTGTGTATTTGATGAAACTGGTGGACTTGTTGGATCAAGTCCAGAATGTTTATTTTGGATACAAGATAAAAATAATTCTGTTAAAGAAAAACATATGAAGATTACTTTTGAAGAAGGTTTTTTTACTATGACGCCTATAGAAGGCAGTGATATTTTTTATAATAATTCTTTTTCTAGATTGGAAGATGGTTATGAAATTATTATCAACAAAGGCGATGTTCTAAAGTTAGGTCTTATTGAGTTGCGTTTTGTTGATTCAAAAGAGATTAAACAAGAAACTTTAAAGCAAGCAAAAGAAATAAAAGAAATAGAAAAACACACACAGATGGATGAAATAGAGCTAAAACCTAGAGGAAAAATAGATGGTTTAGATTTTAAGGCAAAAGAAAACATTAAAGAACTTATTGAAACAAAAATAGATTATAGTTTTATAGAGGATAATAATATTAAAAATTCTGAAGTTATTATGGAATCTAATTCTTCTGTTAATTTAGATTTTACTTATGAAAATATAGGAAAAATT
>NZ_JAKMSF010000023.1:0-4861 GCF_025772505.1 Campylobacter sp. CNRCH_2016_3089 | reverse complement strand
AAAAGATATAAGCTTGGTAGTTTTGGAGTTCTTCAAAAGTAAAATCTGTCGTTGCTTCTAATTTATAAAGTTCATCATAAATACTTTGACGATCAATGATGCTTTTATTTTCACAAAATAAATAAATACTTTTTTTATCTTTATGAATAAAATATAAAAAGTCTTTACCTATCATAATTTTCCTAAATAATACCTATTTTAGCTTTTCCATTAAAATACAAAGCTTGTGATATTTTACAAACTCCACCTAAATATTGCTCATCCCAAATTTGATCTTTTATTTTATAACTTTTTGAATTATATCCGTATATTTTTGTTATATTATTAATATTTTCAAGACATTTCATATCTTTATAAACCACAATAAAAATTCTAAATTCTCCAATGGCAATTTTATGAGCTAAATTTTCTTGATTATTAATAAAGGAACTATCTTTTCTGTATTTATTAAAATCATTTTTATCAAGAATTAAAATATATTTTTCTTTTTCATGTGCCTTTAAAATAAAATCTATGATTTTTATTTGACTAATGGTAGGAGCTTTATAGCTTGTATAATAATTATCTCCAACCTCTTCTAAAATACCATTTGTTTCTTGCATTATAGTGGCTATTAATGAAAGAAAATATTCAAAATGATTGATTTTTTTTGGAGAGCTTCTTAAAAGCCCAAGAGGTCCATTTTTAAGAGCGAAATTTTTATTATTAATAGCATTATTTTTTAACACAAAAGTTTCTGTATATATTTGAATATTTTTCATAAAATGATTAAGATACTCTATACATTCACTAAAACTTTTATCTTTGACTTTGTTATGGTTAGCATCTAATTCTAAAAGATAGGAGTAGAAGTAAAGAGTTTGAGTTAGGGGGATGGAGTGAGAATCTTTACCCGTATAGATAGGCAGTCTATTGTGTGAGCCATATTGAGCAGAAGCGATGATATTTATACCACCGCTGTCATAGACACAATATACTTTTTGAGGATTTAAGACTTGCTCCATAATATTTTTATCTAATAATGCTGCCAAAGCCCGCATTAGCATATTATCAATCTCATCAATAGCAGGAGAATTAAAAGTATAGACTTGCGATGCCATAAATTTGATTGCATTAAATTGTGTATTTAAGCTCCTATCAATAGTATCGCAAAATTGCATTGCTATAACTGCTAAATATCCGCCTAAAGAATGCCCTATAAAAATAATATTATTTGAATCTACTTTGTTTAAAATAGGTGCTATGTCTAATAAAAATTGCTTTAAAGCATTAAGTTGAAAATCGCCCTTACCAAAGGTAAGCCCTATATCCGCCAAAGTATCCATACTCCAAAGTCCCTCTGTCCCCCTAAACCCTACTACAAACTTATCTTTTTCTTTATCATAAAACAAAGTAGCACTAAAGCCAGAAGCCGTATTTGGTTGGTGGAATTTAATCTCATATTTTTTAGCAAAGTTTTTAGCTTAAATCTCCCCAAATTCTCCATTAAGTGTCGGATATAGTGCAATGGAATCATCATAAATAAAATAATCTTTATATTTTTTAGATAAGGTCTTTGTATATTCTAAATTTTCTATATTGTCTTTATCTTTAGGGAATCTATTTTGCCCTATTTTATAACTATCCATTTCTCGCTCATCGTTATTGATATACATAAAGTTAAAATAACTTGCTTGAGCCAACTCGGCATAGTCTCTTAGATTGTTGATTAATTCTTTCATTTAGTCTCCTAAAGTTAATTTAGCACCAAAAACAGAGCAAATGCCAAAGGGTAATATAAAAACAATATTAAAAAATTCCTTAAATATTTTTTAATTCTTGTTATTCCAAAAAGCCATAGATTGGCTATCATTAGTGGAAAAACTATCCAACCAAGCATTATAAAAAACTCCTCAACCCTATTTGGATTATGTCCAACAATAGGAGATATAAACCAACCTACAACACATAATATAATCCAACAAATATAAAGTATTTTTAGAATCCGCATTCTGTTTCCCTAAACCACACCACGAAACCATCTTTGTATGTATCATAGAACAAAGCAGCAGAAAAGCTTGACTCTGTATTTGTTTGATGGATTAATAAATCATATCTATCTAAGAATTGTTTGGCTTGGAGTGGGGAGAAGTCGCCATCGAGCTTGCTGATAGTAATTTCTTTTTGTTCTTTATCTAACTGAACAAATTCAACAACTCTATGATTTTTATAGTTTGTATTCAAAATATCCGTAATGTAAATTTCTTGAATTTTAGGTTTATTGTCAGCGTCTCTAATTTCATTGCCTTGCCTATCTTGCATTACAAGAAAGTGAGATTTACTTTGCTGTTCTAAAAAATAGTGAAAATATCCATAGCTAGCCCATGCTAACTCAGCGTTATCTCGTAGTTTTTCAACTATCTCTTTATTTGTCATTTTGCCTCCTTAAAATTACAGATAAACTTATTATCTTTAAAACATTCTGGCATCTCTTTAATATAGATATTACCACAGGTAATATAATTATTCCACATAACTCTAAAATCCATATTGCCTTCATTGCCTAATATCATAGGTCTCCAATCATACCAAATTGAGCCTGATTCATTGATTTCTATTATATTTTTTTCCAAATCCATTTTAATATTTAACTGAGCTTTTATT
Source organism: Campylobacter sp. CNRCH_2016_3089 (assembly GCF_025772505.1). NCBI lineage: Bacteria > Pseudomonadati > Campylobacterota > Epsilonproteobacteria > Campylobacterales > Campylobacteraceae > Campylobacter > Campylobacter sp. CNRCH_2016_3089. Next base: position 2,218 of record NZ_JAKMSF010000023.1, on the reverse strand, counting down.
CTCTCAGTATCATATCTAAATCGTGCAATATAATTATTATTCTCAAGTTTTAAATTATTTTGTAAATCACTAGGATTAACTCCAAATAATTTTAATGCTTTCTCTGTTCTTTTTTTTAGAAGGCGGTGTAATATCTAACTCACATATTTTCTTAAACTTCCAATAACTTGGTTGTAATTCATAAGGAGTATAATAAAGCGGGATTCCAAGTAGATAAATTCCAAATAATGTAATAAATACTAAGATAATCTTTTTAGGTGCAAGAAACTTTTTCATTATTTGACTTCCTTAGGCTCTATTCCTCTAATGGCTAAAATATAATTGATATAGCCATATTCACTTGTATAGATTTTTTCTTTAGTTTTACTATCAATTTGTTTTCTTTTTTCTCCAAACAAAGTAGCACTAAAGCCACTTGTAGTGTTAGGCTGATGAAATTGAACCTCATATCTTTGAATGAAATTTTTAGTCTGTAATTCTCCAAATTCTCCATTTAGTTTATCAAAATTTGTCTTTTCATCAAAGAAATTTAATATTTTTGATTGCCAATCATTATCTTGTCTTAAATCAATCAATACTTTTTTATCTTTATATTTTTGACTGACAATATGTTCTAAATTTACTTTTATTTCTCTATAACCTCTAAGAGAATTTTCTTCTTGAATTTTTTCTTGATTAGAATCTAACTCAAATATATTTCTAGTATTTAAAAAATCAAAATTAAAATAGCTAGCTTGTGCAAGTTCTGCATAATCTTTTAAATTATTGATTTGAGTTTTCATTTTTATTTCTTTTAATTAAATAAATTATTGCAAATATTACAATATGTATCACAATAATAATTAAGTACAACTTAAAATTACTATTATTTCTATTAATCAATAGTAGCAACAAATAACAACAAATAGCAACAAATAGCAACAAATAACAACAAATAGCAACAAATATATTTTTTGTTTTTCTTGCTTTTTTATAAATCAAATAATAAAAATAAGGCAATAATGGAAAAAGATAAAGTATAACAAGAAAAAAGAACATTTTAGTAAAAGTTGCATCATATGCCATATAATAACCTAAAATAGCCCCAAATCCCCAAATTATAATCCAAATAATATATAGATTTTTTAGTATTATCACACTACTTCCTTTTTTTGTTGAAATTTAAATTATTATTAAAAAATCAAAAAAACCAATCTATACAAGTTTAGCGTAATTTTTGAGATTGTTAATTTGAGCTTTATTACTCATTTTTTAAATCCATATAGAAAATAAAAAGATATAAAAAAATGTATAAAAAAATACAAAATAATAAAGAAAAATAATAAGAAAGTTCTTTTCTAAATTTAATAGATATTATTAAAAATAATATTGTATAAATGCCTAATATTATTACATAATTAAAAAATCCCCCCGAGATAAAGAAAAATAAAGAAAAATAAAGAAAAATAAAGAAAAATAAAGAAAAATAAAGAAAAATAAAGAAAAATATTTTTGGATTTAATAGTTTCTTGTAGTGTTAAATATGATATGTAAGGTAACAATGGATAAGAATATATAAAAAATGCAATCTTTAACATATCACCAAAAAATTCTATATCACTAAAATAAGTATATAAAGAACTAAACAAAAAAATAATTCCCCAAAACATCCCCCAAGCAATGTATATTTTTTTTAATAAACCCATTTATTTTCCTTTTTATATTTTTAATAAAATTATCCTACTTTTTAAAAATCAAAATATAATTACACTAGGAACCATTCCAACCATAAACACTAGAGGCATTAAAACTATAAACTTCACTGGGACTAAAAGATAGCTTATCTTTATATTTAACATCACAATATATCAAAGCCCCACTTAAAGTATTAGACTAATGTTTTAAAATACAAAATCAATAGTTCTTTTACTCAGTGCATCATTTAACCCTACCCTACTAATATCATTATCCAATGTTATTTCTTTACTATCAAAACAAGTATTTATAAGAGAAATACAATATTTAGGTTCTATTTTAACTATTTTATTTTGTTCAAAACGAGCTTGTATAGCACAAGCATAAGCTGTGTTTGTATTTTTAGGTTTTACAATATTTTCCCTTTTACTATTTTTCATAACAATATCTTGCTTTAATTTATCACCAAAAGTAAGTTTATCTGCTTTATAAATATTATTCTTTTCATCTTGCTCTATATTTTCCCAAACATATTACAACATAG
>NZ_JAKMSF010000022.1:0-5090 GCF_025772505.1 Campylobacter sp. CNRCH_2016_3089 | reverse complement strand
CAATATCTTTTATTCTAGGAAGAGTTATTTTTCTTTTTTTAGCCATAAAAAGCCTTGTGGGTTTGAAGTATGCTTTCTAATTGCTCATCTTTAGCATAAAGAAGTTTTTCTTCCAAAGAACAATCAAAATTTGAAGGAAAAGGTTTTATGGTATCCTTGCTTAGAAATTTTTGCCAAAGTATAGAGTTTTTTTCTAATGAGAAATTCCAAAAATCATCTTTGTTATTATAAACATAGTCTTTATAATCTATAAAATTTACAAAGTTGATATTTACATTTTTTTGCTTAGAAAGCATACCTTGTATGTTTTCTTCTTCTGTGTTTTTTGGAATTTTATTATAGTTTTTAAGATAATGATTTATTCTATTGTTATTTAAGTTTTGATTTTCAAGTTCATTTAAAAGTTCTTTAGAATAATAATTTAAAAAATAATTATTTGCATATTCTTCTATATGCTCTTTAAAGCTTCTTTTGCAAATTAAATCATTATAACTAATAGGGTAAGATTTTAAAGTATTATTTTTAGAATTTAATATATAATCATACCCTGCAAAAAAATAAGAAAAATCCATAAAGGCATAATCAGCACTTATGCCTTTACAAAGACTTAAAAAAATATTTTCAAGTTCTAAGATGATTTTGTCTTCTTTGCTTAAATTTAACTCTTTTTGAAGTTGTTCTTGAGTTTTTGAGATAAAGCCATAATTAAGTCTATCTTCATAATTTTTTACTAGATAATTTAAATTTTCATCATTAAGATTAAAAGTAAGGCATAATGAAGAATTAAAATAAATATCATATTTATTAAAGTAGGGTGCTAAATTATCTTTTTCTATAAAAGTATTGATTTGGCTTTGAGAAAAATTTTCTCCTTTTTCATCCCAAAAAGGTAAATTAGGGGAGAGGTTTTTAAGAGTTCCTATTTCACTTAATTCATCCTTTTGATAGTATCGATGTAAAATGTATTTGCTTTTATCCCTACATAAACGATTATAAATTTGAGTATAATTTGAAGGTAAAAAATTTAACCATTCATCCTCACTGTGTAGATTTATACCCTCAAATTGATCAATACTAAAACAAGCTTTAAGTTCTTGTATAGCTTTTAAGGTATTTTCTAAATGTTTATTATAAAAATTATTTTCATTAGCTTTTTTAAAATCAAGCCATTCTTGTAAATTAAGGCGATTACCTTTTAAACTCCAAGCGTTAAGGTATTTTTCATCACTAAAAGTTTTTTTAGATAAAAGATGAAAGCTAATTTGATTGGCACTTAATGTTTGTTTCATTTAAAAGCTTTCAAAGCATCAATTTTTTCACACCATTTGTTAAAGTGTTGACATTTTAATCTTATGTTGTCTATACCAATTTCTTTTGCGATCTTGCTACCATGCAAAACTTTTTTATAGCTAGGAGAAGAAAAAATCTTTTTTAGCCTGTGTGACGGACTTGTTTCCTTGCTATTGTTGATGAATTCTGGATTATTGTATTTTTCGATAATACATTCTAATTCGCAAATGAGTTTTTCATCCCATTCAGCGTCTGCTTCAATGATTTTTGTAATATCACTAAAAAGCAAACTTTCAAATTCATGTGGTTGTATATAGCTAAAAAATTTATTTGTATCGCATTTTTGTTTAATTGCTTCATCAAAATCTTTTTGTATTTTTTCAATATATTCATATATATCAGTATTAGCTTTATTTTCTTTTAAAAATTCATCATCTAATCCATAATAATCAAACATAGTTGTCATAAAAGCTTGTGTGTCTTGTTTTAATTTTTTAACAATAAAATCAACCACTCTATCATACGAAAGCGCACCGCCTTTGTGTCCTTTAGATGTAGGTATTGTAAGTGGAGTGAGATAAATTTTGACATTGTGAAAATACGGACTTAAAGTTTCATTGATAAATTTTTCTTCACTTTGTCCTTCGCAAATTACATAGCATCTTGTAATATCTGACATTATTTTGGCCTCCCACCTATAAGATTACTAGCCCAAATTTCTCCAAGTGTGTATTCTTCAAGCCAAGTTTGTAGTTTTTCATTGTCCATTCTTGTAAAAATAGATTGATCACCTTCTTTATCTACAACTATAATATCTTGTGCTTCAAAATGATTTATCAGTTCTACAGATTGAGAAGAAATAATGAGTTGTTTTTCTTGAGCTACTCTTTTAATGATCTCGCTTAAAATTTTTAACGCATAAGGATGTAGTCCTAATTCAGGCTCATCGATAATAATTGTTCCTGACATTAGCTCAAAAGGCTGAAGTAATAAAGTAGCTAAGCATATAAACCTTAAAGTTCCATCAGAAAGCATATGTGCTTTGAAAGGAGTATCAGGATCGTTTTTATGATGCCATTCTAATTGTATATTATCACTATTTCTAAAAATAAATCCCCCAAAAAAAGGAGCAATATCTTGTATAGTAGTTAAAATTTGTTCATAATGTTTGTTGTAGTTATCATGGAGCATTTTAAGATAAGCTGCTATATTTTGTGCATCTTCTTTGAAAATAAGATTATCATTTGCATCACATATACTTTTCATTTTAGATGTATCTCCAGTATCATGAAAATGATAAAGCTTCCATTTTTTAATTTCGCTTATAGTATAATCAGCAACTGCTTTGGATCTAGAATATTCTTTTGCTTCAGAAATATTACTTTCGTATACATTCTCTCCTATAATGTATTCGTGAGGACCAAAATAAATTCTTTCTTTTTGTATAAGCATTTTGTTTTCTTGCGTGGCTACGATATCTACTTTATATCTATTTGGGTTAAAAACAAAGTCAAAATGCAATTTTTCGGTTTCTTTTCTACCAAAATACAAAAAACTATCAGGTCCTTTATCTTGTGTATAAAATTGCAAATTTTTATTAAACAATGCATTAAGCATTTTAAATACCGAGATAAAATTACTTTTACCTGCACCATTTGCACCGATTAAGATATTTAAATTTTTAAGTTCAAATTCGGATAAATCTTTTATAGATTTATAGCCTTTGATTGTTATGTTATTTAGCATTTATATCCTTTAGCTTCTAATATTGAAGTTGATTATTTTTTCTATTACCTTTAGCCTTTTTATTGCTTTATTTAATAAGAGACGATATTTATCACTATTATATTTATAATCTATAAAATTTACAATACTTAATTAGCACTAAATAGCATTTTAAAAGCTTTCAAAGCATCAATAAAATCTTTTATATCTTTTACTTGATCTTCTACCCAATCTTCCACTGTATAATCCTCATCACATTCGCTATCTTCACTATAATAATCTCCTCCTTCAAAATCAGCAGGATTATCATAAAGTTCCATTTCTATATGTTCTAATTCAAATTCCAAATCATTTATAAAATTTCGAAGAATCGTCCCATTAAAATTTTTTTTATCATAGTTTAAAATAGTGATTAGATTAGATGGTAAAACAACCTTATCTTTTTCATCAAATTTTAAGTTGTTGTTTTCTACTAAATTTTTATATTCATAACTTAAGATGTTACTTATGAAAGTTCTTCGTTTATGTTTTTTTAAACCATCTAAAGCACCTTTTAAATAACTATCATTTTCAAGATAGTAATTAAACGCTTCTTGTATATCTTCATCTAATAAAATTTTATTTTTCATTATCTTTCCTTGTAATTTATTTTACCTAAAGTTAATTTTTATCACTCTACTCATTCTCCTTGGCCTTTTTTATGGCATCGTTTAAAAGTTTGGAGTATTCATCATGATATTTACCTAATAAATCAAAATCAGTTTTTCCATCAATTTTACAATGAGAAGAATCATATGCTGGTAAATTATATTTTTTTCTAATTTGCTCTGAAGTCATTGCTCCTGCATCTTTTAAAAGCTTTTTATTTCTAGATCCTCTTGCGATATCTAAAGGGGTGGTTGGGGTGACAAAATTTACATTAGCTCCTAGTTCGATTAAAAGCTTTGTAACCTTATAAGTTTCAGGTTCGCTTACAGCTTCAAATAAAAGGGTTTCATTATTGCATTTTCTTAATTTACTAAAAGTTTGCATATCCACATTAGCCCCTCCTTTAATAGCTAGTTCTAATAATTCATAATTATTTTGCATAACCCAAAAATGCATAGGAGTCCTACCGGAATATCCTTCATCATGCACTTCAAATTTAGCTCCACGATTGACTAGATATTGTATGATTTGAGAATTTGGGTTTTTAGCATTGAGTATATATGCGTAGATTAGAGCGTTTTTGTAAATAATGCTATTTCCTTCTACTTTTTTCATTAAAATATATTTATCATTAGCTTCTTTGATATGTTTCATATCTACAAAGCGAAGATTGTATTTAGGATCTTTTAAACTTAAACCATACTCATCAAATAAATAATCTAAAATAGAAAAATCATTATCATAATTTCCACAAGTAAATGCAGCTCTTACTATAGTTGTGCAAGGATCAAACAAAGACAAATCATCCTTGCTGTTTTTGTTTTTAAAATGCGCCTCATAAAAGCTTTCTTTTATGGGATAATCTTTTAAAAGATTTTTAACATTTTCTAAGTCATTATTACTAATAAAATCAAATAATTGTTTTTGAATTTGCATTTTTTTTTCAAAACTCATAGCTTTGATATCTTCTAATGTTTTCATTGTTTTTCCTTTAGTTTTTTTGTATTTGTTTGTTTTTGTTTAATTCCTCTTCTATATTAGCAGGATTGTTTAAATTTAATCTTTTTATCATGATTTTATTAGGTGTTGCTCCTTTTATGTGATGTAGATACATTTCTTTAAAAACTGTTTTTATGCTCCTGTGGAAATGCCTATGGTAGATAAAACCTCTTCTTGCTCCCCAATCATACCGCTCATCAAATTTTGTAAGATTTTTGGTATTTGTTTTATAGTCTTTCTTTTTTTTGTCATCATGATTTTGGATTTCTTTTAATTTGAGTTCTTTTTCATTTTTTGCAGTTACATTACCTCCTGCTATATTCTCTTTTAATTCAGTATAGTGATTGCATAAAAATAAATAATCAAGTTCATATTCTCTAGCGAGTTTTAATTCAAAGCTTATTTGTTCTGTTAAAGCTTGATCTTTG
>NZ_JAKMSF010000021.1:0-5838 GCF_025772505.1 Campylobacter sp. CNRCH_2016_3089 | reverse complement strand
AATAACTAAAATAACTAAAATAACTAAAATAACTAAAATAACTAAAATAACTAATAATAAAAATAAATATAGGATTATATATAAAGTAAGAATAATAAGAATTAACAAGTCCGCAATGAGCTACTTTCCCCCTGCCAGTAAGGCGTAGTATCATCACCCACGATGTGCTTAGCTTCTTGGTTCGGGATGGAGCAAGGCGTCTCCACATCTGTATAATCACGGACATTGTTATTTAAATATTCTATTTAATATAGCATAATAAAAACAATCAATAAGATTTAGATATAAAAATTATTTTTATTTTAACTTTCATCTTATTCTTAAGTTTAGATGTTTTATTGAACTAAATACTTTATTGTTTTATTTTAGAATACTTAAAAAACAATGTTAAGAGCAAGTTCTAATATAAACTTTACTTATAAGATTTTATAAACTTAAGAATGTAATTTTTATATAAATATTTCATATAAAAACACCCAAAGCTTTATCAAAAACCTTAACAAGGAAGTGATGCTTAAATAAGATAAGCCAAACGCTCTATTAGTACTGGTCAGCTAAAGGACTTTCATCCATTACACACCCAGCCTATCAAACTAGTAGTCTTCTAGAGAGCTTAGAGAAGATTCATCTTAGAGTTGGCTTCACGCTTAGATGCTTTCAGCGTTTATCCGTTCCAAACTTAGCTACGCTGCGATGCTCTTGGCAGAACAACAGCTACACCAGTGGTTTGTTCAACCCGGTCCTCTCGTACTAGGGTCAAATCTCTTCAATCTTCTTACGCCCACGGCAGATAGGGACCGAACTGTCTCACGACGTTCTGAACCCAGCTCGCGTACCGCTTTAAATGGCGAACAGCCATACCCTTGGGACCTGCTCCAGCCCCAGGATGCGATGAGCCGACATCGAGGTGCCAAACCTCCCCGTCGATGTGAGCTCTTGGGGGAGATCAGCCTGTTATCCCCGGGGTACCTTTTATCCTTTGAGCGATGGCCCTTCCACACAGAACCACCGGATCACTAAGACCGACTTTCGTCTCTGCTTGACTTGTATGTCTTGCAGTTAAGCTGGCTTATACCTTTATACTCTACGAACGATTTCCAACCGTTCTGAGCCAACCTTTGTAAGCCTCCGTTATTATTTGGGAGGCGACCGCCCCAGTCAAACTACCCACCAGACATTGTCCCACTTGAGGATAACTCAAGCTGGTTAGCTACCCAAATAAGAAAGAGTGGTATCTCAACAACGGCTCATATACAACTGGCGTCATATACTCAAAGCCTCCCACCTATCCTGCACATTCTTATCCAAATAGCAGTGTCAAGCTGTAGTAAAGGTCCACGGGGTCTTTCCGTCTTGCCGCGGGTAGGAGGAATTTTCACCTCCACTACAATTTCACTGGATCCCTCTTTGAGACAGCTCCCATCTCGTTACGCCATTCATGCAGGTCGGTATTTAACCGACAAGGAATTTCGCTACCTTAGGACCGTTATAGTTACGGCCGCCGTTTACTCGGGCTTCGATCAAGAGCTTCGCTAATGCTAACCCCATCAATTAACCTTCGAGCACCGGGCAGGCGTCACACCCTATACATCCTCTTACGAGTTAGCAGAGTGCTGTGTTTTTGGTAAACAGTCGGGAGGGACTCTTTGTTGTAAGTTTCTTCGCTTTCGGAGTAAATCCTAATACGAAGCGAACCACACCTTATACCGAAGATACGGTGCTATTTTGCAGAGTTCCTTAAAGAGAGTTCTTCCACGCGCCTTAGAATACTCATCCCACCCACCTGTGTCGGTTTACGGTACGGGCAACATTAGCTAAACTTAGAAACTTTTCTTGGCTCGACGGCATCAGCAATTCTCCTCGCTGTCCGAAGACTTTGAAGAGCCTTTCAGTTCTCGGAGTATTGTTATACGGATTTGCCTATATAACCTCCTACGACCTTAGACTAGCACTTCCATCCGCTAGCTTGCTTAGCCCTAAGCGTCCTTCCATCGCACACTAATGTTGGTATTGGAATATTAACCAATTTGCCATCGTCTACCCCTTTCGGACTCGACTTAGGACCCGACTAACCCTACGATGACGAGCATCGCGTAGGAAACCTTGGGTTTACGGCGTTAATGATTCTCACATTAATTATCGCTACTCATGCCTGCATGCTCACTTCTATTCGCTCCAGCACTCCTTACCGGTATACCTTCGGCGCAAATAGAACGCTCTCCTACCACTTGATAAAATCAAGTCTACAGCTTCGGTACTTACTTTAGCCCCGTTATATTTTCCGCGCAAAATCACTAGACCAGTGAGCTATTACGCTTTCTTTAAAGGATGGCTGCTTCTAAGCCAACCTCCTGGTTGTTTAAGTAACTTCACATCGTTTTCCACTTAAGTAAGATTTAGGGACCTTAGCTGGTAGTCTGGGTTGTTTCCCTCTTGACGACGGATTTTATCACTCGCCGCCTGACTGCTGTGATTACATATAAGGTATTCGGAGTTTGATAGGGTTTGGTACATTGGTGTATGCCCTAGCCCATTCAGTGCTCTACCCCCTTATACTACGACACAACGCTATACCTAAATATATTTCGGAGAGAACCAGCTATCACGAAGTTTGATTGGCCTTTCACCCCTATCCACAAGTCATCCGGGGGCTTTTCAACGCCTATCGGTTCAGTCCTCCACTAGTTCTTACACTAGCTTCAACTTGCTCATGGATAGATCACTTCGTTTCGGGTCTGCAGCATCTGACTTAAGCGCCCTATTCAGACTCGCTTTCGCTACGGCTTCGCGTGTGCTTAACCTTGCCAGACACCACAACTCGCAGGCTCATTATGCAAAAGGCAGTCCATCACACTGTATTGCTACATAGTGCTCTGAATGATTGTAAGCAAATGGTTTCAGGTTCTATTTCACTCTGATCACCTCAGTTCTTTTCACCTTTCCCTCACGGTACTTGTGCACTATCGGTCTGGTAGTAGTATTTAGGGTTGGATCGTGGTCGACCCAGCTTCAGACAGGATTCCTCGTGTCCCGCCCTACTCAGGATACTGCTAGCTAAGGTTTGGTTTTCGTATACGGGACTATCACCCTCTATGGCTACACTTTCCAGAGTGTTCTACTAACCTTACCTATTGCACATTGCAGTCCTACAACCCCCAGTGCAAGCACTGGGTTTGCCCTCTTGCGCTTTCGCTCGCCGCTACTGACGCAATCTCTATTGATTTCTTTTCCTGTAGGTACTAAGATGTTTCAATTCCCTACGTTCGCTCCATTATGGTAGTATATATCTCTATATACTGGGTTGCCCCATTCGGAAATCTACGGATCAAAGCTTCTTGACAGCTCCCCGTAGCTTATCGCAGTCTAGTACGTCCTTCATCGCCTTTACCAGCCAAGGCATCCACCATTCGCTCTTAATAGCTTACCTTTTAAATTCATTCTAAAACGCATCACTTCCTTGTTAAAGTTTTTATGATAAGACTTTACTATCTTAAGACGGAAAGCATTTAAACACTTAATAAAACTAAAAATATTAGTCTAACTAAGTTGTGAGTTTAAAACTTGTCTTTAACTAAAAGCTAAAGAAAAGATAGTTAGGTTTTATCCTTTAACAAGTCCTGTAAAATTGTTTTTATTAAAACTTGCTTGTGACTCTTAACAATGATAATTCAAATAACATTAAATAATTAATCTAATATATAAAATATTCTATTATTTATTTAGCTTAGGTCTTAAAACCTAAAGGAAGTATATATAAAGAGTTTAAATAATTTAAAAACATAAGCAATAAAGTATTTTACTTTATTTACTGCTTTATTATTAGCTATATACTTGCTTTAAGTTTTAAAACTTTATTATATGATTGATAAACAAATCTTTTTTATGGTGGGCCTAACAAGACTTGAACTTGTGACCTCACCCTTATCAGGGGTGCACTCTAACCAGCTGAGCTATAGGCCCTTAATAAATGGTGGAGAATAGCGGGATCGAACCGCTGACCTCCTGCGTGCAAAGCAGGCGCTCTCCCAGCTGAGCTAATTCCCCAAAATTAGCTTTTCATCAATCTTTGAAATCTAAACAAGGATGATTGAGTCTATATATGAACTGATAGTTGTGAGACTTATCAGTTTGTACTCTAGAAAGGAGGTGATCCAACCGCAGGTTCTCCTACGGTTACCTTGTTACGACTTCACCCCAGTCGCTGATTCCACTGTGGACGGTAACTAGTTTAGTATTCCGGCTTCGAGTGAAATCAACTCCCATGGTGTGACGGGCGGTGAGTACAAGACCCGGGAACGTATTCACCGTAGCATGGCTGATCTACGATTACTAGCGATTCCGGCTTCATGCTCTCGAGTTGCAGAGAACAATCCGAACTGGGACATATTTTATAGATTTGCTCCACCTCGCGGTATTGCGTCTCATTGTATATGCCATTGTAGCACGTGTGTCGCCCTGGGCATAAGGGCCATGATGACTTGACGTCGTCCACACCTTCCTCCTCCTTACGAAGGCAGTCTATTTAGAGTGCTCGGCCGAACCGTTAGCAACTAAATACGTGGGTTGCGCTCGTTGCGGGACTTAACCCAACATCTCACGACACGAGCTGACGACAGCCGTGCAGCACCTGTCTCTAAGTTCTAGCAAGCTAGCACCCTCTTATCTCTAAGAGGTTCTTAGGATATCAAGCCCAGGTAAGGTTCTTCGCGTATCTTCGAATTAAACCACATGCTCCACCGCTTGTGCGGGTCCCCGTCTATTCCTTTGAGTTTTAATCTTGCGACCGTACTCCCCAGGCGGTACACTTAATGCGTTAGCTGCATTACTGAGATGACTAGCACCCCAACAACTAGTGTACATCGTTTAGGGCGTGGACTACCAGGGTATCTAATCCTGTTTGCTCCCCACGCTTTCGCGCCTTAGCGTCAGTTAAGTTCCAGCAGATCGCCTTCGCAATGGGTATTCTTGGTGATATCTACGGATTTTACCCCTACACCACCAATTCCATCTGCCTCTCCCTCACTCTAGACTACCAGTTTCCCAAGCAGTTCAACGGTTAAGCCGTTGGATTTCACAAGAGACTTGATAATCCGCCTACGCGCCCTTTACGCCCAGTGATTCCGAGTAACGCTTGCACCCTCCGTATTACCGCGGCTGCTGGCACGGAGTTAGCCGGTGCTTATTCCTTAGGTACCGTCAGAATTCTTCCCTAAGAAAAGGAGTTTACGCTCCGAAAAGTGTCATCCTCCACGCGGCGTTGCTGCGTCAGGGTTTCCCCCATTGCGCAATATTCCCTACTGCTGCCTCCCGTAGGAGTCTGGACCGTGTCTCAGTTCCAGTGTGACTGATCATCCTCTCAGACCAGTTAAGCGTCATAGCCTTGGTGAGCCATTACCTCACCAACTAGCTGATACTATATAGTCTCATCCTACACCGAAAAACTTTCCCTACTCAACTTATGTTAAGCAGGAGTATAGAGTATTAGCAGTCGTTTCCAACTGTTGTCCTCTTGTGTAGGGCAGATTAACTATACCTTACTCACCCGTGCGCCACTAATCCACTTCTAGCAAGCTAAAAGCTTCATCGTTCGACTTGCATGTATTAGGCACGCCGCCAGCGTTCACTCTGAGCCAGGATCAAACTCTCCATAAAAAATATAGATAGTTTAATCTTTTTCTTCAAAGAAAAAGTATTTTAAAGATTAATAAAATAATCTTTAATTATTAATTGATAGATTTACATTATTAAGGTAAATCTCTGGCTCAATCGATCACTTATTTAGATTTCAAAGATTGACTATAAGATTTGATTAACAATATTAATAATTTAAAGAACAAA
>NZ_JAKMSF010000020.1:0-9576 GCF_025772505.1 Campylobacter sp. CNRCH_2016_3089 | reverse complement strand
TGAAAAAGAAATATTTGGCATGGGATTTGAAAAAAGAGGTAGTTATTTTGTGGATTATTTTGATTATAGTTTTAATTATAATGGGTTTTTTGAGATTAATAGATACAACGGATCGTATTATGATGAACTAAACTTAGCTTCTAGTCTAGATTCTCCTAATATTATTTATTACGATAATAATTCTTTGAAAAAATGTATACTCATTCCCTCTACCCTAGGCAAATACTATTTTCAAATAAGTAGATACCATAAAGAAGTTTTCTTTGAACTTTTAAAACCATACTATCCTGATGTAAAAAATCTTCCTAAGGGATGGAACAAGGAAATGATTGAAAAAATATAATCTTATATTTTTTCTACATTCTTAATCAAACTGCTAATATTAGAATCGATTTTAATATTATGAGTTTGCAAATCAAAAATTGCAAAAATGAAAAAACCTAAAATACATCCAATAGGTATAACAACTAACGCAAATTTCATAAATCTGCGTTGAAAATACTGCCAAAATTTTTCTCTATTAGCTCCATTATAAGCCTTATCAAAAGCTGTCTCATCTGTTAAATTTATAAGAGGAGTTAAAGCCGATGCTATATTATTACAAAGATAAATAATTTTTTCCTCAACATCTTTTTCATGAGAATATTTTCCTCTATATCCTAAAATCAAGCAAACATATATGAATTCCAAAAAATCCTTGTTTTTGGATGGATTAGACAACCAAGAAAGCGCTATATCGTAAAAATTATCACCACCTAGAGTCTCATCAAATAACCTCACGGTTAAAGTATGATTTGCCCAAGAGCTATTAATAAATAAATCATTTTTCATTAGACTTTCATCTATAAATACGCATAAGCAATATCTTAATTTTATAATATCTTTCTCATCATACTCTTTAAAAGTACTTAATCTTGAACTCCAAACCAAAATTTCATTCACAAGCTTTTCTTTTAAATTCTCTATATAAGCAGTATCCAAAGAATGAACCTTAGATAATCTATAAACAAGTAAAAGAATTTCCAAGCAATTATCAACAACTTTATTGATTTCTAAACCTTTTAAATCACTTTCTAAAAGCAAAGATCCTTCTTTAAAATGTGATTCTTTTTGCATATTACTCCTTAAAATACAGCCCACATTTTTATATCAGGGTTTTTTATATTTGTTGTTAGATATAAACTTATAACATTTTCACCCTTAAAGTATTTAAACAGCTCATCTTTTTTGTCTAACTTGTAATAAATATAACCATTTAAATAAGGTATAGAAGATGGAATATTTGAAATTTGCTCTATGTTTATCCCTCGTAATTGTGTTGTTACTATACTTTTTATCCTACTTTGAGTATGAATTTTACTTTGAGTTTTAAAATTATATAATAAATACTCATGATTAACATCAGCACTAATAGCTAAAAATAATTCACCCTCTTCAATAACCGTAGGATTGTCAAATAACAAATCATAAAATCCATTGTTATTGTCAATTACTTGAGCCATAGTATATTTTGGAGAAGTTATTTTTGCAAATAAAACTCTCAGTTGATTAGTAAGTGGTAAAAAAGTGTTAGTCAAGTCATCATGATTATATACTATAAAATCAGAAAAGGAGCTTTCAGTACCAAAAGCACTAAGATCTCCTTGAAAATCAACTAATTTTTCATATAAATTTTCAGGATGTATTTTATCTTTATTGATTATATATGAAAAAATAAAATACCATTTTTTTAAAAGATTAAGCGATAAATATGTACTAAAATCCAAGGTGTTTTTAGTTTGATCTATACCCTTAAATACTTCAGTGAGTATTTCTTTATGCTGTTTAATTGAATGCGAAATTTCTTCTAAAAATGATTTAATATACGAAGATTTATTTAAATCTAAACAAGTGGGTATAAAACTTTCATCTAACTCTATTTTTTTATTTAAATCAATATTTTTGATTTTTGCTATAGGAATTTCAAGTTCATCTGGAGTTTTACTACCTAAAAAGCCCAATTTCAATCTCAAACTAGCTAAAGTAATGCTTATTTTTTCTTGAGAGAAAGTAATATTATCATTCTCATATTCATCTTCTAAATCAGTATGTTTAAAAACATCATTAGTATTATCATCATATATTCTTGAAGCTACAACACTTCTTAAACTAATGTATTTTGAATTAGGTATATTATTGTGTAAAGATATATCTGCTATAGAGGATAAACCCATAGGAATTTTAATAACAATAATAGAATTTACCAAAGAATCATAATTAACTTCCAAAGGCTCTGGAAGCTCATCTTGTTCTGGTGCATTAAAAATGCTACCATCTTTAGCAATTCCAGAAATTCTTTTAAGTGCTATTTTTCCTTGCATTAGCATTTCATTGGAAAATTCTAAATCAATTATTCCATATAAATTATTGAAAGTTGAAATTGTTTTAAGATTAATATTTCTTTCAAAATATCGTTCTTGTTGCTCAAAATGAATTTTATCAATATTTAGCCCATTAAACCAAGCTACTTTTAGCTTATCTGCCATTATATTTTCCTTAGATTAAATATGTCTAATACCATCTTTTGTTATTTCAAATTTTAATGTTTTTTTAGTTCCAAAACCATTAGCATCATCTGTTTTTGCCCAAATTTTTGTTACTTTTTTAGTATTATTTGCAAATAAAACCAAAATACCAATATACGGCACTTCTTCATCTATAACTTTAAAAGCAATAATATTATCTTTAGGGGCAATTTGTAGTCTAATCGAGTCAATTTTATCTCTACCGAGTATAGCATCCTCTCTATTAATCAGCTCTAAATCACTAGCCTTTATAAATTTATTTACATCTTTTAGTTGATACACAATAACAGTCAAAGGAACATCATCATTTCTACTATTTAAATTAGAATTTTTTATATTATCAATCTTTACACTTACAACACTAGAGCAAGAACTTAAAAACAACCCCATGAGCAACATAACAAAAATTTTTCTCATTCCCATCCTTAAAAAAATACTTAAATAAATAACACTATAATTTTATTTTTTATTATAATTAAAAAAACTTTCAATAGTGCTTAGGAGATAAAAAATGATTTTCTGTGATCATTATGAAGAAAATTTAGAAAACTTAGAGATATTTCATTTACTTGAAGAAGAGATGACAAAATACAAAACATTAAATCATGAAAAAATACAATGGGATAAGGTATATGAATACTCATTAGATATTTTACAAAACAACTCGATGGATATGAAAATTTTCGCTTACTTTTCTTTATCATGTTTAGCATTAAATAACGAAGAGTGTTTTAAAATATTTTTAGAAATAATAATTTTTACAGAAAAATTATTTCGAGAAAAACCTGAAAATATAAGTAAAACATCTTCTATACTATTAAATCAAAAAAAGAAATACAAACAAATTGTTGAAAATTTTATTAATGAATTTAATAAAAATTCACCAAAATGCTCACAAGTCACAGCTAAAAGTTTAAATGAGTATTTTGAAAAATTACGCGAAATTTTAAATTGTAATTTTGCAAAATTAAACATTAAAGAAGAAATAACTCAAACCAAACAATCACCTCTTAAATCTCCAGTGACACAAGTAAATATCGATATAAAAAACACAAAATTATCTAATCTTAGTGATAGAGAATACAGAACATTATTAAATAATCTAGCAATAGAATTACTAGAAAATAACATTGAAAATACCAATGCTTATTCATTGTTTGCAGAAGCAGCTTGGGGAAGATTAAAAACCCTTCCACCGCATTCAGATTTTGTCACTAAAGTAAGATATCCTGATAGAAATTTAATAAAATTACTATTAGATAAAAATACGAATGAGTTAGATCAAATAAAATGTTTTATCAATAACCTTTCACTTAACCCTTTCTGGATAGAAGGATTTAAACTATTTTGTGATTTTTTACATCATCATCAAAAAGAACACTCCTTGAAAATTTTAAATTTACTAACTTGCAATTTTATTCTCAAATTCAAAGATATTACCAAGTTAAGATTTGACAACGGCGAATTAATGTGTAAAGAAGATACATTTAATTATTTTGTAAAACAAAATCAAGAAACTAATAAAAAAACACTCACTACATCCGATAAAAATAAAAAAGTAGAACAAATACTCATTGAAATAAACAATGAAAATTATAATAATTCTTTATTTTGTAATATAAATTCTTTAATAGCCATGGCACAAGTTTTTGAAACAAACAATATGAAAAATAATGCAAAAATTATATACTTACAACTAGTTGAACTTATGGAAAAAACCTTATTAAAGGATTACTTAAGTGATGAGTATAATTATGCAAAAAACAAAACTAATAAAAAAATATAAACTTAGTTATTCTTTATTTAGTTTTATGTATAATTTAAAAAATAAATTTTAATTCAAAAAATAAGGAAGTAAAATGTCTGATGGATCAAGTGCACCAAAAGAACGCATAAATATAACCTACAAGGCAAAAACAAACGGGCAAAATGCAGAGATAGAATTACCTTTAAAACTTATGATAATGGCTAATTTAACAGGTAAAAATGAACAAAATTTAGAAGATAGGGAAGTTGTGTCTATCAACAAAATAAATTTTAATCAAGTTATGCAAAAACTAGACATCAAAACCCAATTTAATGTTAAAAATACTTTGGGTGGAGGCGCTGAAGAATTAGATATCAACCTAAAAATATCTAGTATGAAAGATTTTTCGCCTGATAATATAGTGCAACAAGTGCCAGAGTTAAATAAACTAATGCGCCTTAGAGAAGCATTAATGGCTCTAAAAGGACCTATGGGTAATATTCCAAATTTTAGAAAAGCTGTTTTAGATGCTCTAAAAAATGAAAAAACCAAAGAGCAGTTGCTTTTAGAAATCAAAAAAGAAAATAACGAAGAATAAAGGAAACATAATATGTCAAAAGATAAAGTAATTGATACTCCAATTATTGAAAGTATTATGGAAAAAAGCAAATATGCTAGAAATGATGAAAGCTATAGTATAGCAAAAAGAGGAGTAGCCGAATTTATTTCCGCAATAGTTGAAAGCGATAACATAGAAGATAAAATCAACAAATTTGCACTTGATGAAATGATTGCCCATATCGATGATTTATTATCAAAACAAATGGATGAGATTTTACATAATGAAGAATTTCAAAAATTAGAATCGACTTGGAGAGGACTTTTCTTCTTAGTAGAAAGAACTGATTTTAATGAAAATATTAAAATTAATCTTTTTGATATTACAAAAGAAGAAGTTTTAGAAGATTTCGAAAATAATCCAGACATCACCCAAAGTGTTGTTTATAAAAATATTTATTCTTCAGAATATGGACAATTTGGTGGAGAACCAGTTGGTGCTATAATTGGTGATTACCAACTAAGCACTACAAGTCCAGATATGACTTTTTTAAATAAAATGTCAAGCATAGCAGCAATGAGTCATTCTCCATTTTTAACTTCTTTAGGACCTAAATTTTTTGGTTTAGAAAATTATTCAGAATTAGCTAATATTCAGGATTTACAAAGTCTTCTCGAGGGTCCACAATGCACAAGATGGAGAACTTTTAGAGAAAATGAAGATTCTAAATACACAGGATTAATGGTTACGAGGTTTTTGACAAGATCGCCTTATGATAGTGAAGAAAATCCCATCAAAAGCTTTAATTACAAAGAAAATGTTCACGCATCTCACAATCATCTATTATGGGGAAATTCAGCATATGCTTTCGCAACAAGATTAACAGAAAGTTTTGCTAAATACAGGTGGTGTGGTAGTATCATAGGACCAAAAAGCGGTGGAAGCGTAAAAGATCTTCCTACTTATTTTTATGAAAATTTTGGAAACTTAAAAGCTAAAATTCCTACTGAAGTTTTGATTACAGATAGAAGAGAATATGAACTTGCAGAAAATGGGTTTATAACTTTAACTCTAAGAAGAGACACCAATAATGCAGCATTTTTTTCAGCAAATTCTGCTTTAAAACCTAAAATATTTCCAAACACACCAGAAGGAAAAGAGGCTGAAACAAATTACCGCTTAGGCACTCAATTGCCTTATGTATTTTTAATTTCAAGATTAGCACATTATCTAAAAGTACTACAAAGAGAAGAAATTGGAAGCTGGAAGGAAAGAAGTGATATTGAAAATGGTTTAAACGAATGGGTTAGACAATATATTTCAGATCAAGAAAATCCACCAGCAGAGGTTAGAAGTAGAAGACCTTTTAGAGGGGCTCAAGTAAAAGTGGATAATATACCAGGGGAGCCTGGATGGTATAAGATTGGGTTGAGTGTTCGTCCTCACTTTAAATATATGGGTGGAAATTTTGAACTATCTTTAGTAGGTAAATTGGATAAAGAATAATAAATGTCTTTGTTGGATAAAATTATTCATTCATTGGATGAGCAATATCAAAATATCCCTTTTTATCAAAATGAATTTCAAGAAATAAAAAATAATATACAAGTTTTGCTTAATGCAAAACTTGATGACTGCTTAAGTGTTGAAGATTTTGGATTATCTAGTATGGAAAATCTAAATTTAAGCTCGACAGAACTTTGCTTGAACATGGCAAAAGAAATTCATAAACTCATAAGTAAATACGAAAAAAGAATTATAATTAATTCTATCACATATAATGATTCTTTAAAACCTTGGCAACTTTCATTTTTACTAAAATGTGTTTTTTGTAATGATAATTTTAAAGAATTTGCAATTGAAATTATATTTAAAAATAATCGATATTGCGAGGTTATCTAAAATGACACAAGATGATATACATTATTATCAAAAGGAGATTGCTTATCTTAATCATGCTCGGAAAATTTTTATAGATAAATTTCCCAAGTTAACCCCTTTTTTATCTTACGATAGTAAAGATCCAGATATAGAAAGAATTATTGAAAATTTAGCAATATTAACCTCTAAAATTCATCAAGAATTAGATCAAAATATACCCTATATTGCAGAATCTCTAATTAATATTCTTTCTCCAAATTACACCAACATTCTACCTTCTATGTGTATGCAAGAATTCAAATTTAGCGAAAACAGCAAACTCAACAGATTAATTATTCCTAAAAATAGTACAGTTAAATCTGTATCTATAGAAAAATGTGAATGTGAATTTAAAACAGTATATGATGTATATCTATATCCATTAAATATAGAGAATGTTTTTTTAGGAAGTGAAAGACAATATCATACATTAGATATACAACTTAGAGTTAGTAGAGAAGATTTAAACATAGAACATCTAGGTTTAGATAAACTAAGTATATACTTAGGGGATGATGTTTACACATCATCTACATTACTTTTTTATATGCATCAATATTTAGAAGAAATAAAAGTCATATCTCATGACACAAAAGAAGAATTTAAAATAAATACCCATAATATTAAAACTATGGGTTTAAAGCCAAACGAAAGTTGCCTATTTTATAATGACTTAGGATTTGAATCTTTTTCCTTGCTAAGAGAATACTTTTTTTTGCCTGAAAAATTTAATTTTATCTCAATACAAGGCTTGGATGTTTTACATGAGTGTAAAGGTAAGTTAATTAGCATTTTTTTTAAATTTAATAAGACACTTCCTAAAAATTGTATTATAAAAAATGAATTATTCTCATTATCGACAACACCAATCATTAATATTTTCGAAAAAACAGCAGAACCTATCATCAATAATCACTCGAAAAATGGATATAGAATTTTCATCGATAGAACAAATTTAAATGCATATGATATAGTTCAAATAAAACAAGTCAAAGCACATAATAGCGACAGCGGGAGTAGAATTTTAAAAAATTATAAAAATTTTGAACGTTTTGAATTTATGCAAAATAAAATACAAGATTTTTACTACATTACAAATAAATCAAATTCCAAGCAAGATAACTTCAAAGAAATATCGTTTTTTTCCTCAAACAATACAAATGAAACAATCACAATAGATGTATTATGCTGTAATAAAAATTTACCGACCCGTTTAAAAATAGGCGATATCAATCTTATACCTTTTTATAAAGATGCTATTACGAAAAACATTACCATTCCAACGCCGATTAAGCAAGTTAAAACCAATGGTGATCTTTTATGGAAATTAGTTTCTATTTTGTCATTTAGTTACCAAACTCTTTTAACAAAAACATCCTTTTTTCAAGTTTTAGAAAGCTATAGCTTTCCCGATGATAAAACTTCTGAAGTAGTATGTCAATTACTTACCTCTTCAATAATTGACATACAGTCAAAACCAAGCTACTTAATTGATGAGCATATTACAAAAAAAGGCACTATGAGTATTATAAGTATAGATGATTCTAAATTTTATTCTTTGGGTGAAGTTTATAAGCTAGGATTAATAATTTCAGAATTTTTATCATCCTTTGTGAGTATTAATTCATTTTGTGAATTAAAAATTAAATGCATAAACTCAAAAGCAACTATACATTATCCTTTTAAAAAAGGAATTAAACCTATATTATGAACAATGCAAACTCTTATACCTTTTATAAACTTCTTAAAAAATTATTAAAAGATCATCCCAAAGAAGATATTTTTCTAAGGGTAAATAATGCCCTAATGCATCCTAACAAAGAAATCGAATATGTAAAATTCAATAAAAATATTAGTGATTTTCCTATTGAAATTATGATTAATTTTATGGGTCTACAAGGTAATACATCACAACTCCCTTCTTATATACTAGACAAGCTCTCTAGGAATGAGGATGGCGGGGATGGATGGAGTTTATTTTTTGATTTCTTCAATCACTATCTTCTTTGGATTTTTTTTGAAATTACTACTCTTAACAATTATCCAAAAAGTTTTGATATTAATTTCAGCGATAGAATTTCTAAAATACTATTTTCTATGTTAGGTATCAATGATACAAAAATTGCAAAGAGATATCTACCTTTTGCACCGTTATTACTAAGTTTAAGAAGACCTAAAAGTTATATTGAAAGAATTTTACAAATCACTTTTAATTTACAAAATCAATTAAATATTATAGAAAATATACCCCATCAAATTTGCATAAGACACATACAATTAAATAAATTAGGAAGTAAAAATCATATTTTAGGAAAAAATCTAATCTTAGGAAAAAAATTTCTATCTTACCAAAATAAAATAGCTATTTATATAAAAGATATACACTATGATGAAGCTTTAAAATACTTTCCAAACGCAGAAAAATACAAAGAGCTTAAAGAAAGTATATTATTTCTAACTAACAATGAATTTTGTGTTGATTTATATCTTAAAATTATTTTTAATAAAAGAATGCTGTTTAAGCTAGGAGACTACTCTCACTCCAAATTAGGATGGGGTAAAATTTTAGGAAAAAAAATAAAAAATTACGAAATAATACATATTAAACTTCATGAATAATTTTTATATTTATCAAAATATATCATTTATTCATCTATATTAAAATCAAATACATAAGATCTGAATTTTTATTATTAAACTATTGATATTATTAAATTTTATTAATACCCAATATTATGAAAATAACCATAAATTAACAACAAGCTTATATTAATCCAAAACTCTAT
>NZ_JAKMSF010000002.1:0-216554 GCF_025772505.1 Campylobacter sp. CNRCH_2016_3089 | reverse complement strand
CAGGTTTTGGTTCAGGTTTTGGTTCAGGTTTTGGTTCAGGTTTTGGTTCAGGTTTTGGTTCAGGCGCGGGCTTATTAATACTAACTTTATCTTCATCCAATACAGCAACAAAATCAATACTATTGTTTCCTGATATTTCAACTTTTTCAAAGTCATTTATATTATTTTTTAATCCAGCTAAATTTATAGTAATTATATTGCCACTAGTGTAAAACATAGGTAATGGTATGTATTGTAATTTACCACCTTCTATTTGATAAGAATTTGCTATAAGTTTAGAATTACCATTATTTCCAAAATCAAGCTGCAAAATAGCATTGTTTTTTTGGTTATATAGACCTTCTACAATTAAATCACTTAAGTCTTGATTTCCAGGTCTCACAATTCCTTGATTGTATAAATTATTTTTTATTAAACCATTTCCGCTAAATTTACCATTAGTTAAAACTTTAACCTCTCCACTTATAATTCCTTTATTATTTTGTGTTTTTATTAGGGAAAGCTCACCCTCTTTTACTATAGTTTTACCAAGATAAGTATTTTCTCCACTTAAAATTAACCTCCCTTGACCATCTTTGATAAATCCAATATTTAAATTTTGTATTTCATCTTTTGGAGAATTTAAAGCATCGAGTCTATGTAAACTATCATCCCATTTTTTTTGAGATATGTCATTGCTAAAAGTCGCGTTATATCCTTGAGTATTTATAGTATAGTAAGCTTCTTTTTTACCATAAGTATCGGTAATATCTTGTGAATTTAATCTATTTGCATCTAAAATTCCTATACCATTTATGGCTTTTTCAATGTCTAGAATGCCTTGTCCTAAGATTTGTTCTTTTTTGAGAGTTTGTATTCCTTTGTAGTCTTCATTGGCATTTTGCATAAGTGGATATTTGTCGATTAGATTGTTTAATATCTTATCTGCTTCAAAACTCCAATATCCAGCATCTATCAAATCTTGTTTTATTTTATTTTTATCATCAGGGATAGGCGTATCTATATAAATAATAGTATAATAGGATTGTTTTCTTCCATTGGAAGTATTAAGAAGTTGAGTTTCTTTTACTGTTAGTTTTGGAGTTTTGTAATTTTTATTTGCTGTACTTAATAAAACATCAGCTATTTGTTTTCCATTTAAAAAAGGGAATTTTTCTGACACTAAAGCAGCAGCTCCACTTACCATAGGAGTTGCCATAGAAGTACCACTCATTTTAACATATAAATTTTTATCAGGTCTTCCAAAAATGGGTTGTATATTATAAGCAGCATTAACTGAATTAACAAAACTTCCAGGTGCTACTAATGAAAAATTTTCAACTCCTTTTAATCCATTACTATACGATGCTATAGCTTTAGAGGATAATATAAGTTTTCCATTTTCATCTTTTGTAATTTTAGAAGAATCAATGGCTCCAATGCTAAGCCATGATCTTAAATTTTCATCATAATAAGGAAGAGTAGCATTAAATCCAGGTGATACTATACCCTCATTTCCAGCTGCAAATAGTATTAGAATGTTTTTTTCTTTTGCTAACTTTATAATCCCTTCAAGCGGTTTATTGTTGTTTGCTAAATTTAAAAAATAATTAGAATTTTGCTTTTTAAGATCTGATACATACCATCCGAGCTGACTCATTCCTACTATTGGATATAATTGCGTATTCCAGCTATTATTGATTATTTTTATTTCTTTATCTTTAAAATAATCATAAATATTATAAGGAATTATTTTTTGACTTCCATTGTTATAGCCAAAAATTTGAATTCCATACATTTTCGCATTGTAAGCAATCCCATATGGTTCTTTAATGTTTTTAAAATTACCAAGTATAATTCCTGCTACATGTGATCCGTGAGTGTCTACTGTTAGATCAGGAGTATAAGGTTTATTATTTACTGTTGAGTATTGTTGCTCTATGATTTGTCCTTGCAAACTAGGATGATTTGCATTAAAAGCAGAATCTATAATACCTACATTTATATTTTTTCCTGTGATATTAAGATCGTGTGCTTTGTGAACATTAATAACTTCAAAATCATTTAAAGCTAAAATTTGAGTTATAAAAATAAATATTATTAAATATTTTTTCATATGACTTTCTTAAATTTTATTAAAGATTCTTATAATTTTTAAGTATAACAGAAATATTTTAATTTTGATTAGAAACTCTTGTTTAAGATGCTTATATTATTTCTTTTCCTTCTATAAAAAGTTTTAACACTTCTTTGCTTTGTAAGATAAATTGCAAAGGAAGTTGTTTTAAATTTGCACTATTTGGTAAAGCAAAGAGACTAAAATCAGCTATTTTGCCTTTTTGAATTTGACCTAGGTTTAAATTTAAGGCTTTTGCGGCTTTATTTGTTGCCATTAAAAGTAACATTTTGGCAAAATTTTCTAACTCAAAATCATCATGTATAAGTAAATTTACTCTCATTTCATCAAGCATACTTAAAGAAGTATTTGAGCTTAAGCCATCGGTTCCTAGATGGATATTAATACCATTTTTTAAAGCAGATTTTAATTTAAAAGTATTTTTACTTAAAAGCCTATTTGAAAAAGCACAATGCGTAATTGAGTGCAGATTTTTATCTAGCAAATTCCATTCTTTGAAATACACACAATGTGTAAATAAAGTCCTTTGATCTTTAAAAAGCTCTAAAAAGCTTTGCGGAGTGTAAAGTGGCATAGGATTTTTGCTAAATTTAGCCAAGCTCTTTTTAAAACCACCTTTTTTAAACCTTAGCCAGTTGTTTTCATGATTGCTTTCAAGAAAATGTGTGCTTAGTAAATGATCGTTTTCTCTAGCAAGTTTTATAGCAAATTTAGCAAGCTCTGGGTGGGTTGAGTAGGGTGCATGCACTGAAATAGCAGGGATAAATTTAGAAGTTTTAAAACGCATGCTTTTTTCATAACGAGTTAAAAATTCCTCTTTTTTTGCTTGGATAAAATTTTCATTTGAACCTAAAATTTCATTGAAAAATATCACTCTAGCTTGTGAATTTACACAAGGGTTTAAATCGCCCCCAAAGCTTGAAATTTCTCCTATAGTAGCAGTGCCGCTTTTTAGCATTTTATGAATATTTTGTGAGATTAATTTTTCTTTGGCTTTTTCGTTTAATTGCTCGCGGTTATTAAAAACGCTATCAAGCCATTTTAAAAAGTCTCCAAAGACTAAATTTCCATTATTTGCACTAAATTCTAAATGTGTGTGCGGGTTGATAAAGGCGGGTAAAAGTAAGGTATCTTTTGGAGTTGGTATAAGCTTGGCTTTCGGATAGGATTTTTGTAAATTTTCTAAGCTATCAATTTCTAAAATATTATCATCAAAAAGAATAGCTTTTTTTTCTAAAATACTAAATTTATCATCACAAGTTAGGATGATTTTGGGTGCTATTATAAACATTTTCCATCCTTTAAAAAGGTAAATTGTAGCTAAAATTTAGCTTTAAAGTGTTATAATATAGTAAATTTTACTAAATAAAGGTTAGATTATGAAAGTTATGGTGATACAAGGACCAAACATTAATATGCTTGGTGTAAGAGAAACTCACATTTATGGTAATATGAAAATGGAAGATATCCACGAGCAAATGAAACAAGCTGCAAAACAAGCTAATGTGGAGATTGAGTTTTTTCAAAGTAATTTTGAAGGTGAGCTAGTTGATAAAATTCAAGAATGCTTAGGCAGTGTAGATGGAGTGATTATTAATGCAGCTGCTTATGCACACACTTCTATAGCAATCCGTGATGCGATTGCGGCGATTAATATGCCTGTGATTGAAGTGCATATTAGCAATACTTACAGAAGAGAAGAATTCAGACAAAAAAGTATGATAGCACCAGTTTGTGCAGGTAGCGTGGTAGGTTTTGGTCCTTTTGGTTATCATATGGCTCTAATGGGACTTTTCCAAATTTTTGATCAAATCAATGCATATAAAGCAGCTCAAGCAAAAGCACAACAAGCAAATCAATGAATTTTATCTTAAAAAACGAAAATGCACTTTTTTATGAGTGCGGCTATTCTTGCGATAATGCTTTGTTTTTAAAACTTGAAGATAAAGCTTTTTTCATCACTGACGCAAGATATAGCTTTGAAGCTAGTGAAATGATAAAAAATGCTAAGGTAGTTTTAGCGCAAGATCTTTTTGCTAGTGCTAGAGAGCTTTTAGAAAAAGCAGGGATTGATAGGGTGTGTTTTGACCCAAAAGACTTTAGTTATTTTGAATTTAAAGAACTTAGTAAAAGTGCAAATATCGTTTTTGAGGAAAAATTAGACTTAAGTAAAAACAAACGCATTATAAAAAATGCTAAGGAATTACAACTTTTGCAAAAGGCTGTAAATTTTGGTAAAGAATGCTTTGAAGAATTTGCTAAATTTATCAGCCAAGAAGGCCATGGAAAAAGCGAAAAAGAATTACATTTTAAAGCATGTGAAATTTTTCAAAAAAAAGGTGCTTTAGGACTTTCTTTTTCACCTATTGTAGCTATTAATGAAAATGCGGCTAAAGCACATGCTTTACCTAGTGATAAATGTTTAGAGTATGGAGATTTGTTATTAGTTGATGCGGGTGTGGTTTATCAAAGGTATTGTTCTGATCGCACAAGAACGGCTTGTTTTGATGAGAGTGGCATAGTGTTTGATAAAAATAAGCCAAATTTTAAAGACAAAGAAATTATGCAAATTTATGAGGTGGTTAAGCAAGCCCAACTTCAAGCTATAGAAAAAGCACGTGTTGGTATGATGGCAAGTGAGCTTGATTTTATCGCAAGAGAAGTGATTAAAAACGCAGGTTTTGAAAAAGAATTTATTCATAGCTTAGGGCATGGAGTGGGGCTTGATATACATGAGTTGCCAAATATTAGTCCAAGAAGTGATTATGAGCTAAAAGAAGGTATGGTATTTACCATTGAACCTGGAATTTATATCAAAGATAAACTTGGCATTAGGATAGAAGATATGGTCTATCTTGATAAAGAAAAGGCAGTGGTGTTATAATTTGCTGATTAAAGGGGCTAGAAGGTTAGAAAAAATTCGTTTTTTTCCTTTTTATTCAAAGGCTGATAAAAAAGGAAAATACATAGCCATTATAGGACTTGGAAGCAATATAGAAGATGAAAAAAAACGCTTTCGGAGTTTATTTAGGCTTTTAATGCAAGATAAACGCTTGCAAGTATTGCAAACATCGCCATTTTTGATTAATAAAGCTTTTGGCTTTGAAGAGCAAAAAGACTTTACTAATGCGGTGATGGTTGTAAGCACAAGTTTGCATGCAAGAGCACTTTTAAAAGTTTTGTTTTTTTATGAGTTTAAATTCAAAAGAAAAAGAACTTTTAAAAATGCTCCTAGAACGCTTGATTTGGATTTGTTGTATTTTTCAAAAAAAGCGCGTAAAGATGAGTATTGCATAGTGCCTCATGCGGGGGTAAATGATAGAATTAGCGTAACTTTGCCTTTGGGCTTGTTAAGATAAGGAAAAATATGGGACAATTGATTCATACTTTTACGGTTGAAAGCACAGATGAGATTATACCTAAGGTCAAGCAAGATTATGGCGATAAGGCTTTGATAGTAACTAATAAGCAAATTCGTCCAAAAACTATCAATCAAAAGCCTTTGTATGAGGTTATAGTGGCGATTGAAGAAGCTGATTATGAAGAGCATTTAAAACAAAATAATTTGCCTATGCCACCAAAGAAAAAACCAAACACAGCAAGTTTTCCTGAGGCTAAAATTCAAGCTCCAAAACTTGAAGATGAAAAAAAAGAAGAAGATGTGGTGCTTGATTTTTCTTCAAAAGCTAAGCAAAAACCTATTAATCCTTATTTAAATACAAGTAAAAAAGATGATAATTTTTTAAATTTAAAAAACAAACTTTCTCAAGTTAGTTCAGAAATTAGCAAGGTTTCAAACTATCAAGATTTTTCTATGCCAAATCCAAATTATGATAAAAAAATAGAAGCTTTTGAAAAACAAATGAACAAACTTAATGATAAAATGAATTTACTTGTGGATATGATGTGGGATGATAAGGCAGATTTACGCAAAGAATTAGCTATACCACCTGAGTTTGCAAGTATTTATAAGCAAGCTAAAGCAAGTGGTATGCAAGAAGCGCATTTAGAAGCGATTATGAAAGCAACTATTGAAAATATGCCAAGCACTATGAAAGCAAATCAAGAAGCAGTGCAAAGGTATTTTTACTCACTTTTGCGTAATATGCTTCCATGCCGTTTAGAAAGTGAAATTAAAAAGCAAAAAATCATGATGTTAGTAGGTCCAACAGGAGTAGGTAAAACTACAACTTTAGCAAAGCTTGCTTTTCGCTATGCTTATGGAGATAGACGCTATAAAACCGGTATTATAACTCTTGATACTTATAGAATAGGCGCAGTAGAGCAGCTTTTTCAATATGCTAAGATGATGAAACTTCCTATTATTGATAGTATAGAGCCAAATGACTTAGATGATGCGATTAGAAGTTTAAATACTTGTGAGGTTATTTTAGTAGATACAACCGGAAATTCACAGTATGATAAGGCAAAACTTGAAAAAACAAAAGAATTTTTATCGCATTCTAATGCGCAAATTGATGTGAATTTAGTGCTTTCAGCAAATACAAAATATGAAGATTTATTAGAAACTTATAATAATTTTTCATTTTTAAATATAGACACTTTAATCATTACAAAATTTGATGAAACAAAAGTATTTGGAAATGTGTTTTCTTTGCTTTATGAAACTAGCACTCCGATGAGCTTTTTTTCCATAGGTCAAGAAGTGCCTGATGATATAGAAGTAGCAAATAGCGACTTTTTGGTGCGTTGTGTGTTAGAAGGTTTTAGAAGGGATGAAAATGAGTAATCAAGCAGAAAAATTAAAAGATCTAGTAAAAAATGAAAACTCAAATGTAAAACATACCCATTTTATCGCAGTTACTAGCGGTAAAGGTGGGGTTGGAAAAAGTACTTTTAGTGCAAATTTGGGCAACATCCTAGCTAAAAATGGATATAAAGTAGGGCTTTTTGATGCAGATATAGGGCTTGCAAATTTAGATGTGATTTTAAATGTGCGTGTAGAAAAAAACCTTTTACATGTTTTAAAAGGTGAATGCTCACTAGAAGATATTCTAATAGAAGTCAAGCCAAATTTATGGCTTATCCCAGGTGAGAGTGGCGATGAAATTTTAAAATACAATGATAAAAATATTTATGAGAGATTTTTAAATCAAACAAGTATTTTAGATGATTTAGACTTTTTAATCATTGATACAGGAGCAGGTATTGGTGGCAATATAGGGAATTTCTTAGAAATGTCTGATGAGGTTATTGTCATAACTGTACCTGATCCTGCCGCAATTACCGATGCTTATGCTACTATAAAAACTACTTCAAAGACTAAAGAGAATTTATTAATGGTATTTAATGTAGTTAGAAATGAAAATGAGGCTTTAAGAATTTTTGATAATATTAAAAAAGTAGCAGATATTAACATTAAGCATAATTTAAATTTAGAATTTTTAGGATTTTTAGGTCAAAGTAAAGATATTAGTTCTAGTATTAAAAAAAGAACTTTATTTAGTGATGATGATACTAATGCAAGCGATGAGCTCAAAGCTATAGCTTCTAAGCTTTTATATAGGTTGGAACAAAAAGTGCTTAATAATGTGGGAGATAAAAGCATTATGAGTTTTTTCAAAAAGCTTTTGGATCGTTTTTAGATTGAAGGAAAAAGATGAGACCAGAAAATTTTGTTGCTTTTTTTACTGTTTGTGGTTTTTTTATAGGATTAATGTTCACCATAGTTAATATAGAAGATGCAGTAGAGATAGTTGTATATACTTGTTTGATTACTTTTGTATTTTATGTGTTAATCCATATAGTAATTATGATTTTTGTAGATGCAAATAAAATTAGTGGTAGAAGCTTTAATAAAGAAAAATATGAAAATGAAAATAATAGCTTTATAGCAGAATTAGCTGCAAGAGAAAAGAAAATGGATTACTTGCTTGAAAAACTTCAAGAAGAGCGTGAAGACCTTAAAAAACTTGATAGCTCTTCAAAAAGAAAAGTAAAACATGCAGCCGCATAATGCTTATGCTTCTACGCTAAAAAAAGAACAAGATGACTTAGTCATCTCTTATATGCCCGCATTAAGAGCTATGGCTTTTAGACTTAAAGAGCGTTTGCCTGCAAGTATTGATGTAAATGATTTAATTAGTATTGGCGTAGAAGAGATGATTAAACTCTCGCGTCGCTATGATAAAGAACAAAATGACAATTTTTGGGGTTTTGCAAGAAAAAGAGTAAATGGAGCTATGCTTGATTATCTAAGAAGCCTTGATGTAATGAGTAGAAGCAATAGAAAAATCATCAAAGATATTGACGCTATTATAGATGAGTTTTATCAAGAAAATGAAAAAGAACCTGATGATGAGTATTTAGCACAAAGATTAAATTTAGAAGTAGAAAAGGTAAAAGAAGCAAGAGCAGCTCATGCTATATCGCTTGTTATGCCTTTGGATGAACAGCTAAATTGTTTTAATGATAGTAATATTATAGAACAAATAGAAAAAGAAGAATTAATAGAAAAAATCAACGCGGTTTTGGAAGAATTTAAAGAAAGAGAAAGGCTTGTGATACAGCTTTATTATTATGAAGAATTAAATTTAAAAGAAATTGCAGAGATTTTAGAGATTAGCGAGTCAAGAATTTCACAAATTCATAAGCGTTTGCTTAAGAAGATTAGAGAAAGGCTAGTTTAATGGCTGAAATACTTTCCCAAGAAGAAATTGATGCTCTTTTAGAAGTCGTTGATGATGATAGCGATGATAGTGCTGCTTCTTCAAAATTAGAAGAAATAGAAGATAAAAGAGATATTGTAGTATATGATTTTAAGCGTCCAAAT
The DNA here is from genome assembly GCF_025772505.1 of Campylobacter sp. CNRCH_2016_3089. Taxonomy (NCBI): domain Bacteria; kingdom Pseudomonadati; phylum Campylobacterota; class Epsilonproteobacteria; order Campylobacterales; family Campylobacteraceae; genus Campylobacter; species Campylobacter sp. CNRCH_2016_3089. The sequence continues at coordinate 207,645 of NZ_JAKMSF010000002.1, read as the reverse complement.
AGGGTTTCAAAAGAACAACTTCGTTCTATTAAAGGAATTCATGATAAATTAGCTAGAAATCTTGCTTCGCAAATTTCATCTATGATGAGAAGTATAGTTGAGATTAAACTACACTCAGTTGATCAAATGACTTATGGTGAATTTTTGATGTCTTTACCTTCACCGACAAGCTTTAATGTTTTTTCTATTAAGCCTTTAGATGGAAATTGTGTTTTAGAGATCAATCCAAGTATTGCTTTCCCTATGATAGACAGACTTTTAGGTGGTCAAGGTGAAAGTTTTGACACCTTAAGAGAGCTTACAGAAATAGAACTTAACTTGCTTGATTCTATTTTGCGTATTATTATGCAAAGACTTAAAGAAAGTTGGATGAATGTTACGGAAATTTATCCAAGTGTTGAAGCAAAAGAATCAAGTCCAAATGTTGTGCAAATTGTTTCTCAAAATGAGATTGTTATTATGGTGGTAATGGAGATTATCATAGGAAATTCAAGTGGCATGGTAAATATATGCTATCCAGTTGTGCATTTGGAAAGTATTTTGAGTCGTTTAGCAAATCGTGATATTATGATGGGTGAAACTTCGGCTAAAAAGTCAAGAAACAAAGAACTTAAAACTTTGATCGGTCGTGCTGAAGTGATTTATGAAGCTATGCTTGGTAAAACTTTTATCAATGTAAATGAATTTTTAGATTTAAAACAAGGAGATATTTTAAAACTTGATAGAAGTGCAGATGATAAAGCTATAGTAGCCATAGATAAAAAAGAAGTATTTTTAGCTCAAGTAGGACTTCATAGATTTAGAAAGTCGATTAAAATCTTAGAACTTATTAAAACTGATAAAGATGAGATTAAAGAAATGCTTGAAAAATATGAAGATGAAAGAAGAGCAAAGGCAAATTCTTATGATGAAAATGAAGAATTAGAAGAGGAAGAAGATGATCAATGATTTTTTAGGCATATTTGTCAACGAGTGCATAAGCACAATAGAAGGCTTAACAGGGAAAAGTGCTGAATTTAGCGAGTATTATGAGTATGATGTAAATTCTCAAGATTCTATGACTCCGCCATTAGTTAGTGCTACTTTTAGTGTCAATAATGAGATGAAAATCAAAATCTTAGCAAGTGCGGTTTTAATGAGTGCAATTGGTGAGTGGATGATGGGAGAAGAAGAAATCTCTAAAAATAGTGAGCTAAATGAAGATGAAATGGACGCGGCTAAAGAAGCTATACAAAATATCATTTCAGCATTTTCTACAACCTTAGGTGCACAAAAAGAAATTCCAAAAATGGAATTTAGTTTAGAAAATTGTGAATTTGTTGCAGATAGTCTAGAACTTGGCAGCTTTCATAAAATATATTTATATAATGTAAAAATAGCTGATTTAGAAGAGAAAATTTCCTTAGTATTTGATGAGAAAATTTATAAAGTTTTAACTAAAACTGATTTAGAAGAAATTGTTACAACTCATGAAGAGCATACTCAAGACCATAAAACCTTAGCAAGCGTTGAAGAGTTAAGAAATATCGGCTTGATTATGGATGTGCGTTTGCCTATAAGAGTGCGTATTGGTAGTAAAAAAATGCTTTTAAAGGATGTTTTAACTATGGACATAGGTTCAGTTATCGAGCTTGATCAATTAGCTAATGATCCTTTAGAAATTTTAATAGGTGATAAAAAGATTGCCTATGGGGAAGTAGTTATTGTAGATGGAAATTTTGGAGTACAAATTACTGAGATCGGCTCTAAAAAAGAAAGATTAGAGCAATTAAGATGAAAAATTAGTTCTCTAATCAAAAAACAATAAAAATCAATATAAGCTAAAAGGCTTAAAATCAAAATGTAAAGATTTTGGAGTGTTTAGCTTGAAAGGTTTTAACTCTTTTTTAGGAGCAACAATTAAAGCATAGTATATCTATCCCAAATGCTAAAAAATTGACTTTTAGAGCTTATGTATTCTCCATGGCTTGGATCAAGCACTTGTAAATAATTCCCCTTGTGATTAATAATTACCACAAAATGTGGGAAGCGTGGGTTATCTTCAATTTTTACAAGCATTGGAATATTTACAAGCTTGTCTAAGCTTTCTCTATTGATTTGATAGGAATTGCTTTCATAACCTAGCTTTTTAACTGCATCGTTTAAATCTGCAAAGCTTACCATATCCGTATAAAGCTTTTGTCCGCTCATGGTTTGTAAAAGTTTAAGCTCATCAAACTTTTTATCATCAAGTATATTGATTAAAGTTGCCAAAGATGAAGCCCCGCAAGATTGCTCGTAAGTTTGTCTTATTACTCTTTCGTTTTTAATTTCTTGATAAGACTTGACTACCCATTCTGCTTTTGCATTCAAAGAAAGAATGGATAAAAATAATAAAATTTTTAAAATTTTCTCCATAAGCTTATCCCAAATATACTATCAGGCGAAGCAGAACTTCCCCCAAAACTAGCATTAACAGAAACTGCGGTATCTGAATTAATGCTATAAGTAGAACCTAAACTTAAAGTTGGAATAGAACGCACTTCAGAATTTTGATAGCCATTGATTTTTTGCTCGGTTTGAAATCTTTGCTCTGCTCCTAAATCCAAAGTAATCTTAGGACTTAGTATGATAGATAAATCCCCACCCACATAAATACTATTTCCATACTCTATTTTAAGGGTTTTAAATTTTCTTGATTAATTATAACCAAAACCGATATAAATGCTATATACAACAGGGTCGCTATATCCCCTTAAACTAGCTTGTAGACTTTGTGATTTTAGATAAAAGTTTTTGGTTTGATTGATTGCTTTTTCTCTTTGAATGACTGCAGTTTGAAAGGTAATTTGTGGAATTAAATCTGCAATGCTATCTCCTGTATAAATAAAACCTAGCCATAAACATCAAGACATATTCTGTTTTTACTAGAATACTCATTTGTAAAAAAGTTTGTATATTCAGCTCTTGCATAACTTCCGCTCCCTGACACAAGTATATCGAACTTGGGTGTTAGGGTATAAATGAAAGTTTGAGTTAAAAACACTTGCTTTGTATCATTCCAAATTGTAGGATCTCTACCTACAATGATGTTGGGATAAAGTGCATAAGAATTTGCATTTCCTGTACTAAGCAAAGAAAAGCTTGTGATACTTCTTAAGCCTATTTGCTTTTTAAATAAACTGTCTATACTTAGTTCATCACTAGCAAAAATACAACTAAGTAAAACCATAAATGTTAAGAAAATCTTTTTCATTGTTACCTTTCTAAATATTTTTAGATTTTTTCCATTAAAACAATAAATGTTTCAAATAACAAATTGATTTTAATATGTAATTTGTGATATTCTTTAAAAAAGAGTAAAAATAGCTAAAAAAGGAAGTTATGTTAAAGAAGTTAGCAAGTTCTTTGATTTTAGGTTCTTTGTTGGTAAGTTCTGCTTTTGCTGGGGATTTTTTAGCTAAAGTTAGTAATGGTGCTTTAAGTGATAATTCTCAAGGCGTAAAAGTTCTAAATGTAGATGAAATGAAACAAGTTAAGGGTGGGTATTTAGTCGGTTTTAAATTTTTTAAAGATCGTCCAAATTTAATTTCAGAAGTTTATGCAATTGCAGATTTTTCAGAATACGAACTTAGCAATCTTAACAAGGGTCTATGTGGTGCAGGAGATGAAAAATGCTCAAACCCTAGTAGAGATAGATTAATTTCTTGGTTGCAAGCGAGTGCTAATTCTCCTGCTGAATATCGTCCTGTATATAAGGTAAAAAGACAAATAAAATACTCAAATTTAGGACAGCCTTATGTTTTATTTACTTATGGAGTCGGTGTTTATAATGTAAAGAATGGACAAATATATCAATATAATTCTAGTCCTATGTTAAATAATAATACAATCATGAGAGAAATTGCTTATAAATATCAAAATTCTATACAAGATGCCATGGGTGGTTGGAATCCAAGATTATTTTAATAAAATATCATAAAAAAAGGGTTTTCTATGGTAAATTTTGATACTCAATATACAAATATTAATTATCTAAGCAATAACACGAACAATAAAAAATCTGTGCTTAAAAACGATGATAATTATTTTAATTCCGTGATAAAAAAATTTAATTTCTCTGAAAAAACCAAAGAAGAACAAGGGTATAATGGATCTTCTGATGTAAAAGAAGTAGAAAACTCTTTATATAAAAGATATATGGAAGATAAACTAAGCAAGGATGAAATAAAAATACTTAATAAATTTGGCACAGACTATCTTACAGAAGGCGTAGATTTGTCCGCACTTCATAAACGAAAAGTTGATCTTTTAAAAACTCTTACAAGTATGAATGAATTTGAGAAAATATGGGGTGCTGAAAGGGCACAAAGAGAAAAACAATTTTTTAATGAACTTGGTAAGTCACTTACTCAAGAAGATATAGATAGGTTCTTAGCTAATAAAAACAATCAAAAAGAAGACAAAGAAAAACCCTTTAAACCTATACAAGCAGAAAGTAAAAACAAAGAAACTTACAAAGATGATAATATAAGAAACGAACTTGTAAAAAAACTATTAGAAGGCAAATTTAGCACAAGTAAAGAATTAGAACTTCTTTTTGGTATGAAATTTAGTGATGATGCAGGAGAATTTAACAAAGTTCTTTCTTTAAATTCTGCACCAAAAAGTATAGATATTAAAGTTTGAAAATGCAACAATTTAAATCACATTAAAGAGAAATTATGTTTAAAAAATTAGCAAGTTCTTTAATTTTAGGTTCTTTGTTAGTAAGTTTTGCTTTTGCTGGGGATTTTTTAGCTAAAGTTAGTAATGGTGCTTTAAGTGATAATTCTCAAGGCGTAAAAGTTCTAAATGTAGATGAAATGAAACAAGTTAAGGGTGGGTATCAAACTAGCTTTAAGCTAGTTAGGAATAATGAGCTTTTAGCTTTTGCTAAGCCTAGTTGGACTTCAGAATTAACCTTATTTCAAGATAGTAACGGAGATCAATATTATTGGAATAGAGAAGGGCTTGTCCGATTTGGTGGAATGTGCGGTATAGATACCACAAATTGCTTAGTTAATGGAAAACATACATACACAAATCAACAAAGACTTTTGGAAACTATGAGTATAGTAGGAAATGATCCTTATCACAATTTTATTGGATATACTGTAAAAAGAAATATTGGTGTTTCTAATTTAGGAAAAAGATTTGTATATTTCTCCTATGGTGTAGCTGTTATTAACGAACAATTAGGTAGTTGGTATAGAGTAAAATCGAGCACTGTTTTAAACAATTACAAAGTAATTAAAGAAATAAGTTCAAAATATAAGAATGATATGGAATTAGCTCTTGGTGGTTATTCTATAAAATAAAAAGGATAAGTTAATGATAAACGGTATAAATTTCAATTTAAATCATCATCACACTATCTTAAATTTAAATAATAAGAAAGAAGATGAAAAATTTTCAAATAATACAATGACTGAAAATTCTATTTATCGCGGGAAAAATTTGAATTTAATTCTAAAATATTCGGACTTGATAAAAGTATTAGCAAAAAAGATATGAAAAAATTTAATAACTTTATGAAGTCAAATGCTTTAAAAGATCCAAATAAAATAGAAAAATCTTCACTTAAAAATCTTGGTAAAGATTATAATAGTTGGGATATAAAAGATGAAGATATTAAATTGATGAACTTTTCCTCTTACTCTCAAATGTTTAATCTTGGATCTGATATTACTAAAAAAGCATCTAATTTTAGAAAAGAATTTAATAATCTTATGCAAGAAGATTTAACTCTAGAGGAATTTAAAACTAAATATCTTGATTTTAAACAAAGACACGATGAGTTTGTAAAAGAATTTGAAATAGCTATGGGCGATAAAATGTTACTTAATGATAATAATGATACTAGCATACAAGAAAACAAAGAAACTTTTAAACCTATACAAGCAGAAAGTAAAAACAAAGAAACTTACAAAGATGATAGCACAAGAAACGAGCTTGTAAAAAAACTATTAGAAGGTAAATTTAGTATAAGCGATGAGTTGAAAATTCTTTTTGGTGTTAAAATAGATGTAAAGATTTAAATAATAACGAATTTACTAAAATCTTTTCATAATTAAGTGTGTATAATATATAAAAGTGTGAATTTGAAAGTTTAGAAATTTAAAAAAATCTAATTTAATGCAGTTTGCAAAAGAAAATTATTTAAAAATTACATAAAAGATTATTATAAAAATTTAGCTAGAATGGAATTTATTTTAACTAAAGGTTATAAAATGAATGAAAAAATAATCCAAGATTTAGAAAAATTTGCTAACATGCCAAACCTAAAAAATGCTATAACTTTTTTTGGTTCTGCAAGATTAAAAGAAGACAATGAGTATTGTATTTTGACTTCAAAATTAGCTCAAAAGTTAGCTGATGAGGGTTATAGCATCATCAGTGGCGGTGGCGGTGGTATTATGCAAGCTGCAAATTACGGGGCTATGCAAAGTCAAGCTTCGCACTTGAAATCTTTTGGATTTAATATACATTTACCATTTGAGCAAAAAGCAAATGACTTTTTAGAGTATAATATCACTTTTAAGAGCTTAGCCATTCGCAAAATGGCTCTTATCCAAAAGAGTCTAGCTTTTGTGATTTTCCCAGGCGGCTTTGGAACATTAGATGAATTTTTTGAAATTCTTACTCTTAAGCAACTTAGTTTTAAAAAAGATGTTCCTATTATTTTAGTTGGGCAAAAATTTTGGCAACCTCTTGATGAATTTATCAAAACTTCTTTACTAGAACTTGGAACTATATCTAAAAATGATGAGTTAAAGTATAGTATAAGTGATGATTTAGATGAAATTATAAGAATGATAAAGGAAAAAGATGAAAATTCTTGTTGCAATGAGTGGGGGTGTAGATAGCACTGTAACTGCTTATAAGTTAAAGCAAGCAGGACATGAGATTATAGGTTGTTATATGAAGCTTCATGGAAAAGCTAATTATCATGAAGAAAATATACAAAAAGTTGAAAAAGTTGCTAAATTTTTAGACATCAAATATCATATTTTAGACTTACAAGAAGATTTTAAAAATCAAGTTTATATGCCTTTTGTTAATACCTACAAAGAAGGAAAGACGCCAAATCCTTGTGCTTTGTGTAATCGCTTTATTAAGCTTGGCAAGCTTTTAGAATTTGCTAAGAGTTTGGGTTGTGAGAAATTAGCCACAGGTCATTATGCAAGGATAGAAAATGGTTTGATTAAAATTGCAGTTGATGAGAGTAAGGATCAAAGCTATTTTTTAGCAAATGCAGAGAAAGAGGCTTTGGAATATTTGATTTTCCCTCTTGGAGAGATGAGAAAAGAAGATGTGAAAAAATTTGCTTCTACAATTGATGTTTTAAAATCTTTTGCAACACAAAAGGAAAGTTCTGAAATTTGTTTTGTGGAAGATACTTATGTGCAAGTTTTAGATCAGTTTATGGATACTAAAATTCCAGGTATTGTAAGAGATAGTAGTGGTAAAGAAGTAGGAAAACACGAAGGTTATATGCACTATACCATAGGTAAAAGAAGAGGTTTTGAGGTACGCGGGGCTCATGAGCCACATTTTGTGTTAAAAATTGATCCTAAAAAAAATGAAATCATAGTAGGTAAAAAAGAAGAACTTAAGATAAGTGAATTTAATCTTGATAATATTAATTTATTTGTTGATGCTAAAGAGCTAGATTGTGAAGTAAAAATACGCTATAGATCAAGATCGACCCCATGTAAAGTTTTGATTAATGAAGATAAAAGTGCAAAAATCATCTTACAAGAGCCTGTTTATGGACTTGCTAGCGGGCAAATGGCAGTATTTTACGATAAAGATTTGGTTCTTGCAAGCGGATTTATTAAATAAAAAAGCTAAAGGGTTGCACCCCTTTGGCGTTGTAGTGTTTATTCTAATAAATCTTTTAGTGGAATTTCTAAACTTTTAGAAATTTTATATAAGTGCTCTAAATTAAAATGTTTACCATATCGATTGCACTCACAATTTGAATAAAATGCAACGGATTTTATACCTATATCTAAGGCTAACTCAAGCTGAGAAATTCCTTTTTTCTCTCTAAAATTTCTTATATTTGATGATACTTTTTTATAAAAATTTAAAATTTCTTCTTCGCTAGAATTGCTAAAGTCCTCTTCCATTTTTTATCCTATAGGATTAATATGAAATTAAACTTTACAAAGATATAATTTTTTTAAATATATCCTATAGGATAAATTAAAGAGGTAATAATATGATAAAGAAAATTATCAGTAATGGTAGAAAGAGAATTTTTGACACGATCAATACAAAAGAAGTGAAGATAAAATATCTTGAAAATAATGAAATTTGTATTACGCTAATAAATATAGAAGATAAGAAATTTAATAATTTTAGATTTAATTGTTTGGAAAATTTTAAAGATGATATTTATAAATTTCTTACAGAAGAAACACAAGAAAACTTAATGGAAATAAAAAATTCTATTGCTCAATTTAGTTATCAAGAAAATTTAATGTTAGGAGTTGGTCAATGAAAAAAATTATAATATTATGCATTTTAATAAGTGTTGTTTTTAGTTCTAATAATTATGATGCTAAAGAACAGAGGTATCAAGAAAAGTATCAACAATCCATACAAGGCTATGATAATCTTATGAATAATATAATAGATAGAATGACTACCGATGAAAATATAGGAACCTATTCTATGGGATTTGATAGTGCTTTTATTTGTGGTGTTATAAATCTTATACAAAGTGTGGCTAATATATTTTATTTTGGTGATGATCCTGATGGTTACAACTTAGAAGCGATTATAGGAAGAGATGATTATAGACCTTCTTATTATCTCGAATATGGATTTGGAACCGATTGGGATAGATTTTCTTTTGTGGGAGCATTAGAATACTTTGTATATCTGTTGCCAAAGATATTAGCTTATTTATTTGTGGCATATTTGATATACAGATTACTATTGAAATTACAGGTTAAAGATAATGTTTAATATCTAAATTCTAAAATTTTTATAAGAAATATATCTTTTAATAAAAGATATATTTCAATTGTATTTTATTAGTTTAAAAATATCTCCATAATGCTTATATCAAACCATAAAAGATCAAATTTAAGTAAAATTCCATAAATTACTGCACTAAATAATCCTGCAAAAATTCCTGCTAAAACATCATCTAGCATTACACCCAAACCACCTTTTGTTTTTTTGTCAATTTTACCTATGATAGAAGGTTTTGTGATATCAAAAAATCTAAATAAAACAAAAGAAAGCAAAAAAGTAAAAACACTCTGTCCGCAAATTGCCAAGGCTAAAAATACCCCAACAACTTCATCTATTACAATATGCTTATCATCGTGTATGCCTGTTTGTTTTTCATATTGATCGATGATTTTTATAGAGATTAAAAAAAGTAAAATTGCAAGTAAGATCAAAGTTCCTATACCCAAATACCTTAAAATAAAAAAAGCAGGGATTAGCGCTGCTATTGTACCAAAGGTTCCTGGAGCTTTATTAACACTACCTGAATAAAAAAAAGTTAAAAATAATTTTTGCATGATTACACCATATATGACATTTGATGAAGTTTTATAAGTTGCTCATAAAATTCTTTATCGCTTCGATACTCTAAAATACCATGTGTAGGGAAAAGATTACTATAGATATTTTGTTTATTATGAAAGCGATTTGGGAAAAGCTCAGATAAAATCAAAGCTGAAATTTCTCTTCTTATAAAAACTGCTGGTGGAATGATACCAAGTCTAAGTAAATTTTTTAAAGAATCACCATGGTATTTCATATGATGATGAGCTCCATGGGGACATGATTTGGTACTTACTACCATTTTACATTCATCACAAAATACAAATTCAGGAAGTATGGTAACTTCTATATTATAATCTTTTGCAAAATCATCAAGCACGGTAAAGGTTCTGTTTTGATTAAAATACATCCCAAGTCCTGCATGATTTTGTCCTACAAAAAGTTTATTGCAATCAAAACTTTTAGCCAAAGCACACTCAAGCACAGGGTTTAAATGCGAGGCAAAAATTTTGATATTATGTAAAGGTATAAGTAAAACCCTAGAAGATGGTAAGTAATTTTGCGCAAAAACATCAAAACAACGCTTTTTGAGTTTTAAGCTCAATCCGTTGTTTTCATAGGATTCTATAAGGAAAATAATCACTAAATCAGATTGTTCTATAGCCCATCTTAAAATTCTCTCATGTGCTCTATGAAAAGGATCAAAACTTGAAACAATGGCTGTGATATTAGAAGGATTTAATCTTTTTTTGATTTTTTCAAAATCTTCTTTAATGGCTTTGATATTATTGTGATAAATTTCAAATTCGCCACTTATACAAATTTTTCCAAAATCTTGGATCAAGCAAGCATTAGGTCTAAAAATATCATTGCTATTTTTATCATTTTCAAATTTGCTTTCTAAAATGATATGTCCTATGGGTTTATCATTGCAAATAAAGTCTATTTTATCGCCAACTTTTGCATTTTCTAAAGCAGTATTATTTTCTTTTGTACTTGCAGGTGCAAAGGTAAGAGTATAAGGAATTTTTTGTTTATGTATCATTCCTGTGGCTATAACTTCATCTCTTTCTTTTTGATTCATTAATTTTGTAAAAGAACCAAAAACTCCTTCTTTGATAAAACATAAAACTTCGTATTCTTCTTCTGAGATTGTAATACTATTTTTTCTTTGTAATGCCATATTTTTTCCTTTTTTCCCATAAAGATTTTCTAGAAATTCCTAATTTTTTTGACAAATCTGTATCAGGAAAGACATTTTGATAACTAATGATAATATGTTTAACATAATCATCAATAGTTAAAATTCCATTACTTTCGAAGTTTTTCTCATCCTCACCCAGTTCTAAAATTTGAAAATCACTATGTTCAACATTTGTACTTGTATGTATAATAACAGCTTTTTTTAAAGCAAGGTTTAACACTTTTTCTTTGTCTGATGATTTTAGAGTTTGGAAATTTACAAGATAGTATAAACAATTATCTTTAAAGATTTTATCTAAATTTTGTTGATGTGAAAGATCTATGTAAATATTTGCGACATTATGCTCATTGGTATAGTTAAATACAAAATGATCTGCAAAATTTTGATTATTAGTTTTTAAAATCAAAGGCAATTTGAATTTTTTATAATCAAAAGTTGGTAATTTAGCTGTCTCAAATTTATGTTTTAAATAAGACTGATAAGTATGATTTAAAATATTTATTTTCTTAAATTCTTGAAAATGTTTGATTTTTCGCGTTAATTCTTCTATCATAAAAGGCTTTTGTATATAATCACTCGCACCGGCTTTTAGTGGCGCTAAAACTGTATCTGAGCTTATATAAGATATGAGTAAAATAATAATTTTATGCTTAAAAATTTCTACAATATGTTCAAAATTAGCCATACTAGTAGAAAGCAAAATGATTTCATAATCATGATGAGCAAGCTCATTAACATTTGCAATAATATCACAATCATAACCTATAGAATTAAGTTTTGAACCTATGCTTTGGGCTAAATAAAATTCATTTTCTACTATTAAAACTTTCATAATTTCATCCAATCAAAATATTTTAAATTCGCACTTACTAAAACAGCAATTCCTTCTTTTCTTCCTACAAAACCTAAATGCTCTGTGGTGGTGGCTTTGATATTGATTTTATTTGGTGTTACTTTTAATATTTTGGCTATATTAAAAGCAATATCTTCTTTAAAATCTTTCATCTTGGGCGTTTGTGCAATGATTGTAATATCAGCGTTCACAAGCTCAAATCCATAATTTTGCACCAAAGTATAAGCATTTTGCAATAAAAGCATAGAATCTGCGTTTTTATATTGTATATCATTATCTGGAAAAAGTTCTCCAATATCTCCAAGTCCTGCTGCACCTAAAAGCGCATCAATTAGTGCATGAGTTAGCACATCTCCATCAGAATGAGCTTTCAAGCCCATATTTTCATGTACCTTTACTCCGCCTAAAAGTAAGGCTCTTTGCTCTCCAAATTCATGCACATCAAAGCCATTTCCATTAAAAATTTCCCAAGATGGTTTTGGTAAATTTAAGCTTTTTAAATCTTCTTTAAAGGTAATTTTTTTAGCTAACTCATCACCTTGTACATACCAAATCTTACCACCAATAGCTTGTATTGCTGTGCTATCATCGGTAAAATTTGCATTTTGCTCTAAAGCTTTTTTGAGCATACTTGTGCGCGAAAGTTGAGGGGTTTGTATGAGTTTTATTTTATCTCTGTCGATAACTTCTTGAGCATAAATTGCTGTATCGCTTACTTTTAAAACAGGTGTAATACAATCTGCTTTATCGTAATTTTCTATAATATTATTAAAAAGGTTTTTAGAGATCAAAACCCTTGCAACATCGCTAACTAAAACATATTCACTTTGTACTAAATTTAAAGCATTAAGTAATGATTGTGCTCTTGTATTACCGCCTTTAACAAAATGATACTCAGGTGCAAATCTTTTCATATAAGAAATATTACCAGAAGTAACAATTACTTGTTTAAAAGGGTAAAAAGAACTTAAATTTTTAGTTGCATAAAGCCATAAAGGATGTTCACCTAGTCTTAAAAACTGCTTTTTTACTGGAGCATTAAATCTTGATGACTCCCCTGCTGATAGCATAATCAAGGAAATATCTAACATTTGTTACACCTTAATTTTTTATTAATGTTACGATATTATACACCATAAAAGCCAAAATTTATATTTAAGTTAGTAGAATTAATCATTTTAAACAACAAGGAGAAAAATTGAAGGAAAAAATCGAAGAAAGACTAAAACAAGTTATATATCCGGGATTTAAAAAAGATATAGTAAGTTTTGGTTTTGTAAAAAAGATTGATTTGAATGAAAAACAAGCTCATATTGTAGTCGAAATCGTTTCGGCTAATGCTCAAATTGCACAAGAACTTAGACTAAACATTGCAAATGTTTTAAAAGATTTAAATTTAGAGCTTAATTTAGAAATCATACAGCCAAAAATTCCTGAAGAAAAAAGCAATTCAAGAAGTGGTAAAAATATCGCTCCGCAAATTAAAAATTTTCTTATGATTTCAAGTGGAAAAGGTGGGGTAGGTAAAAGTACTACAACTTTAAATTTAGCGATTTCTTTGGCTAAAATGGGTAAAAGGGTAGGGCTTTTGGACGCAGATATTTATGGACCAAATATACCAAGAATGCTAGGTGAGAGTAAAAGCAAACCTGAAATTGTAGGTCAAAAAATTCGTCCTATTTTATCTCATGGGGTTTATATGATGAGTATGGGTGTGTTGATAGAAGAAGGCAAGGGTTTAATGTGGCGTGGCTCTATGATCATGAAAGCGATTGAACAACTTTTAGCTGATGTGCTTTGGCCTGAACTTGATGTATTATTGCTTGATATGCCTCCAGGAACAGGTGATGCGCAAATTACCCTAGCTCAAAGCGTACCAGTGAGTGCGGGTGTGTGTGTAAGTACTCCTCAAGTAGTGTCTTTAGATGATAGCAAAAGAGCGCTAGATATGTTTGAAAAATTGCACATTCCTGTTGCAGGTATTATAGAAAATATGAGTGGCTTTTTATGTCCTGATAATGGTAAAGAATATGATATCTTTGGTAAAGGCACCACAGAAGAAATGGCAAAAGCTTATAAGTGTGAAGTTTTAGCTCAAATTCCTATCGAAATGAGTGTAAGAGAAGGTGGAGATAGCGGTAAGCCTGTAAGTTTTTATATGCCTGAGAGTGTAAGTTCAAAAAGATATTTACAAGCTGCTGAAAAAATTTGGGAATTTATAGAAAAGGTTAATCAAGAAGGTAAAGTAGATAATTCAGCTATTCAACCTATAATGAATGGCAAAAGCGCGTGCTCGCAATAAGGAGGAAAATATGCCAATAGAAAGTAAAGAAGAATTTTTAAATTTAATCAAGCAAATCGAACAAAGGATTAATTATAAAAAGCCTAAAGCTTTTGCTATAGCAAGACTTGATCTAAGTCAAGTTGATCCTAATAAAAAACTTCAAGCTAATTTTGGTGTGATTAATTTTGAGCAAAATTATGCTGCTGCAGCTGTTATGTTTGAAGCTTTTTTTAGAAGAGGGGTTGATGTTGATTTTAATGAAAGTGAGTTTGTGGCTACTTTGATTAAAGAGGATTTGGACTTTGCACTTGAATGCTTTGCGCCATTTTTACAAGAGCAAGGTCATAAAAATATAGAAGCAATCAAAGCAGCAAAGGAAAATTTTAGAGAAAATGCTTTTTCTTTTGTTTGTATTTTTGAAGATGAAGCACCAAAAAGCTTAGAAAGTGTGTATTTAAAACTTTACTTACTTTCAAATAAAAAAGTACCTTTGAGGAGTTTAAATTTAACAGGTGCTTTTGGGATTTTACCAAATGTTGCATGGAGTGATAATAAGCCTATTGATTTGGACTTTTTAAGAGAAAATGAGATTGATTTAAAAATGAGTGGAAGGTATCCAAGGATTGATTATGTAGATAAATTTCCAAGATTTTTAGCTCATGTTATTCCTGAGGATAATACTAGAATTTTAGAAAGTTCTAAAGTAAGAATGGGGGCGGTTTTAGCTGCAGGTACTACTATAATGCCAGGGGCTGCTTATGTGAATTTTAATGCAGGTACAACTGGAGCTTGTATGGTAGAAGGGCGTATTAGTTCATCAGCTGTTGTGGGCGAAGGTAGCGATGTAGGAGGCGGTGCTTCTATACTTGGTGTTTTAAGTGGTACAAGTGGTAATGCTATTAGCATTGGTAAAGCTTGTCTTTTGGGTGCAAATTCGGTTACGGGAATTCCTTTAGGGGATAATTGTATCGTTGATGCAGGCATTGCTGTTTTAGAAGGGACTAAATTTGCTTTAAAAAATAAAGAAGAACTTCAAAAAATCAATCCTGATTTTAAATTTGACAAAGATATATACAAAGGTTTAGAATTAGCAGGGCTAAATGGCTTGCATTTTAGACAAGACTCTCAAAGTGGAGTGATGATAGCAGCTTTAAACAAAAAAGCTGTAAAACTTAATGAAGATCTACATTAAATTCTTAGCCCTTATGGGTTAAGAATTTTAAAACTCATGTTGTAGATTTTAAATTAAACTATAGATATTGTAAAAATGATTTTTAGTATTTAGCTTTTTTAGTGAAAATTCCTACATAAAAGCTTGAACTGAATACTTATCTAAATAATATTTTGTGATGATAATTTTTCAATGATATATTTTTGTTTAAAAATACATTGAGTTGCTATAAACTATAATTATAAAATAGTACTTAAGCGAACTTGGAATTTTATAAGAGTAGTTTCTCTTGGGAAGTTAAATTTGTTTTTTGACTTAAAGCAATAAAGCTTTGTAAGTCAAAAAACATTATAAATTCTTACATAGAGCAAGTATTTTGGATAGTTGAATTAAGCATCCAAAGAACTTTTTCATATTTTGCGATATTTTCTTGAGCAAATGCTGCAGTTGTAGTATCGCTTGCTTTTTCAGCTTCTTCATTTAATTTTTTAAATTCAGCTAAAAGATATTTATAATCTTCTCTAATAAATTCTAAAACTTCTACAGGAGTAAAGCAATCTTTACCATTTTCTAGTTTTGGGCTTTTTGCATTTTCCATTAAAACTTTTTGGCAAGTAATAGCTTTTTCTCCAAGTTGTAAAACTCTTTCAGCGCAATCATCAAAAAGTTCTGCCATTTCTTCATAAGCTTTTTCTGTATATTCATGAATTGAAAAAAACTGTAAACCTTTTACATTCCAATGATAATTATGAAATTTAACCCATAAATGATGAGCATCTGCTTGTAATTGTAATAATTGTTTTGTTACTGACATGTTATCTCCTTTTTTTTATTTTTAAAATTATAACATAAAATTCTTAAATAATAATTATTATTATCTAATAAATTTTAATGTTAATAATTATTATATTTTCATTATACTCTTTTTTTACAATAAAGCAAATTTATTTACTTAATATATTTTTGAGTATTAATTTTCCCACCTCTACGCCAGGTTGATCATAAGTGTTAATTCCAAGCATAATGCCACATGCAGAAGTAAATAACTCATAATAATACATCAAATACCCACAGTGATAAGCATCTAATTTCTCAAGTTCTATTACATCAACACTTAAATTTTCAGCAATTAATGCATGCATAGTTGCATCGCATTGCGCGTTTAAAAGATTATGTAAATTAACTTCATTAGTAAAATCACAATTTTGTAAATGATTAAAGCTTATATTTGGGATACTAGGAGATTTTTGACTATCTTTGATTTTTAAAAAAGTAACAGTTTTATCTTTGGGTCCATCCATGATAAGTTGTAAAAAGCTATGCTGATCTCTAGCACCAATTAAAGCAATAGGAGTTAAACCTATGCGTTTAAAGCCTTGTTTTTTACCTAGACTTTCAGCAATTAGTTGAATATACCATTCATTAAAACCTTTAAAAGCATCCCCATAAGAAAAAAGCACATTAATATGTGCACTTTTATGTGTGCAGTAATGATAAGCCTTTTGCAAAATTTGATCACATTTTTTCTCAAAAAAATCCACATAACAAGCTTTTGCACCTTCTAATAAGGCTTTAGTATCATAGCCACAAAAGCTCAAAGGAACAATACCAATAGCAGATAAAACACTAAATCTACCACCGACATTTTTAGGTATAAAAAAGCATTTTATGTTTAATTCTTCTCCTAGTTTGTGAAGTTTTGACTCAAAATCAGTAATAAACACAAAATTTTTGTGTAAATTTTCATTTTTAAAATCAAAATGAGCAATGATGAGTTTAAATAAAGAAATCACTTCTATAGTTGTACCTGATTTGCTTGCTATGATGAAAAGTGTTTTTTTGGGATTTATTTTTTGCATAGTTTGGGTAAAAGTATGTGAGGAAGTATTATCTATGATGAAAAGTTTTTTTTCTTCTACTTGATCAAATAAAAGCTCTTTTAAAGCTTTAACCCCACAACTTGATCCACCCATGCCCACTAAAACGATATTTTCTATATGAGGTTTAGCTGCGATAAATTCTTTACTTTCTTTGATTAAATCAAAGCTTGTATCTACTAAGTGATAATACCCTATATCACCACTTTCTAACTCATCATTCATTCTATTTGCATAAGCGGTAATTTTTTTAAAATCTTGGGTTTTAAAAAATAAAGTATTATTTAGCATTTTTACTTTTCTCATAAAAATAATTTGTCGCCTCAACAAAGCCTTCTACGCTTCCACAATCAAACCTTTTTCCTTTAAATTTATAAGCTAAAACCATATTATTAGTTGCTTGTGAAAGTAATGCATCAGTTAGTTGAATTTCTCCGTTTTTACCTGCTTTAGTATTTTCTAAAATACCAAAAATATCAGGCGTTAGAATGTATCTTCCTATGATAGCTAAGTTGCTTGGAGCATCTTTTGGATCAGGTTTTTCTACCATAGAATTTACCATGATCAAATCCTCTTCCACAGCATTTCCTGCTATAACCCCATAGTTTGAAACTTGATCAGCTTCAACTTCCATCACAGCTATAACAGAGCAGCGGTATTTTTCATAAATTTTTACCATTTGAGCTAAGACATTTACCCCATCTTCATTTACACATAAATCATCTGCTAAAATAACTCCAAAAGCTTCATCTTGCACTAAAGGCTTTGCTTTTAAAACCGCATCTCCTAAGCCTTTCATTTCATTTTGCCTTGTAAAAGTAAAAGTGCAGCGATCTATGAGTGTTCTTATTTCACTTAAAAGATATTCTTTTTTAGTACCTGCGATTTGGTGTTCAAGTTCATAAGAAATATCAAAATAATCCTCCAAAGCTCTTTTTCCACGCCCTGTAACAAAGCCCATGGTTTCCATACCAGCTTCTAAAGCCTCATCTACACCATAATGAATTAAAGGCTTAGTTAGTATAGGTAGCATTTCTTTAGGTAGAGTTTTTGTAGCAGGTAGAAATCTAGTACCATAACCTGCTGCAGGAAAAATACAAGTTTGAAGCATAGTTTATCCTTAAATTTTTATAAGTTGTTTTGATTATAATTTTATTTAAATATTATAACTAATTTAAGGAAAAAATGAAAACTATTGATCAAATTTATCAAGCAAAAATAGAAATCAAAAAATCAACTTTTTTGTCTTTTTTATGTCCTTTTGAAGATTTTCAAACTTTAATGCAAAAGCTAAGAAATGAGCATTTAAAAGCCGTGCATTTTGTATATGCTTATAGGTATTTAAATGAATTTGATCAAATCATAGAAGATAAAAGCGATGATGGTGAGCCAAAAGGAACTTCTGCTATGCCTTGTTTGAATGTCTTAAGAGGGGCTTTGCTTATTAATTGCGCAGTGATTGTGGTGCGTTATTTTGGAGGGATTAAACTTGGTACAGGTGGTCTTGTAAGAGCTTATAGTGAAGCTACAAATGAAGCTATTTTAAATGCAATGCTTTTAGAATTTGAAGCTAAAAATATTTTAAGTTTAAACATTCCTTTTTATCTTTATGCAAGATTTGAGCATTTTTTAAATAAAAATAACATTTCATATGAAAAAAAATTTCAAGAAAATGTTGAATTGATTTTAAGTGTTAATACAAAAGAAGAAGAGGAATTTAAAAAATTTGCAAAAGAGTTTGAATTTAGCGGACTTGTTTGGAAGTAAGCGTTTGCTTACTTCTTTTCATAAAGAATTTAAAAGATCTTTTACCATATCTTTTTGGGGCTCTTGTTTTTCTTCTATATTAGCTTGCATAGGAGTTTCGTTTTGTCCTCTAAAACGATAATTATAAATATTTGACATATTTGAGCTAAAAATTCCTGTGCTAAATTGATCTTGACTCATGGCTTTTGAAAAAAGCTCATCAAGTTTTATACTTTGCTCGTTTAAATTTTCGCTATTGTTTTGACTAAGTAAAGACATAAAGTCTTCATTAGCTCCTTGAGTGCTTTTATAGGCACTACTTTGACCATATCCATACTCTTTAACCGATAAATTATCATGGTTAACTTGCATGTTTTCTCCTTTCAAAATATTACAAGGAAAAAACAAGCAAAAATCATTCCTTAATCACCATGAGTTGGGTAGTATTCAGCTTCTATTTCATTGTTTTTGATAAACTCTTCTCTAGCTTTGTTACAGCGCTCATCTCTTAGTTTTCTATAAGCATTTCTACTTTCTAATTCTTGAGAAGTTAAAGGGCGATCTTCTAAAAATGAAATGTGAAAATAAGTATCATCTTCTTTGCTGAATTTTTCATAAAATTCAACATAGTCAAAATAATCTTTTTCACTTTGAAAATCAATACTTTCTTCTACATAAATAGTTGGGCCAAAACCTCTGTGATTTTGAGTAAAATGTCCAAAACCAGCTGCATATTTTATCTTAAACGAATTCATTCTAAACCTCCTAAAAATTCGTCATAACTTCCTTTAAAGTCTGTTAATTTCCCATCTTCTAAAAACCATATACGATTGGCAAAAGCACTAATTAGCTCTCTATCGTGGCTTATGCATATCACACAACCTTTGAAATTATACAAGGCTTCACCTAATGCAATGATACTTTCAAGATCTAAATGATTATCCGGTTCATCTAAAAGCAAGAAATTTCCGCGTTCTAACATTAATCTTGAAAGCATTAAGCGGTGTTTTTCACCTCCACTTAAGCTAGAAGCCATTTTTTCTTGATCACTTCCACTAAAGAGCATTCTACCAAGACATTTGCGAATTTCATCTAAATCTTTGAATTTTTCACTCATTAACCATTCATAAAGTTTCAAATTTTCATTGATTAAATTTGTCGTATCTTGTGAAAAATATCCCATTTCTATGGTAGCACCAAGGTGGATGTGGCCACTATCAGGTTCTAATTTTGATGCAATGATTTTGGCTAAAGTGCTTTTTCCAACACCATTTGCTCCGATTAAGGCTATTTTATCACCTTTTTCTAATTTTAATTCTAAATTCTCAAATAAAGTTTTATCATAAGCTTTGCTAATACCTTTTAATTCTAAAACTTCATTTCCTATTTCTCTATTTGTTCTAAAAACTATACTAGGATCACGCCTACTTGAAGTTTTAATCTCTTCAAGCTCAAGTTTTTCTAAAGCTTTAGCTCTACTTGTAGCTTGTTTGGCTTTTGAAGCATTAGCGCTAAAACGGCGTATGAAATTTTCTAATTCTTCTCTTTCTTTTAAAGTTTTATCGCGTTTGAGTTCAGCTTGTTTAGCAAGTAAGGTTGAAGCCATATACCAATCATCATAATTTCCAGCAAAATCGCGTATTTGTTTAAAATCCACATCTAAAATTCTTGTACAAACTTTATTTAGAAAATGTCTATCATGGCTAATTACTACTAAAGTTCCCTCATGTCTTAAAAGTTCATTTTCAAGCCAAGAAATAGCTTCTAAGTCAAGGTTGTTTGTAGGTTCATCTAAAAATAATACATCAGCACCTAAAAATAATACTTGAGCTAATAAAACTTTAAATTTATCCGCACTTTGTAAAGTACTCATGAGAGCATTAAAATCTTTAATATTTAAAGAGCTAAGAATTTTTTCACATCTAAGCTCGCAATCATAGTTTGGATCTTCTTCTGCTGTTATGATTTCAAGCTCGCTTAATCTATCATTAATTTCATCGGTAAATTCTTCACTCATATAAAGTTTTTCTTTTTCTTTTAGTGCATCATATAATCTTTTATTTGCACACATTACCGCATCTTTGATAGTGTAGTTTTCAAAAGCAAATTGATCTTGTCCTAACACTGCGATTTTTAAATTTGGATCTATGCAAATTTCTCCACTGCTTGATTCTATTTCACCTGAGAGAATTTTTAAAAAGGTTGATTTTCCTGCGCCATTTGCACCTATAAGTCCATATCTTTCACCACGGTTTAATTTTAAATTTACATCTTCAAATAAAAGTTGATTTGCAAAACGCATAGTGAGATTTTTTATTTCTACCATAATTTTCCTTAGAATTTTTACTTATAAAAATTTTTAAGAAATTGTAACAAAAAAAGACTTGAAATTAATTGAGTATAAATTTTGCTTGGCAATAAAATAAAATTTCATTGCCAAAATAAACTAATAATCCAAAAGTTCTACAAAAACTTGTTTTTTATCATCGCTAAATTGAGCACTATATGAAATTTGTACTTCATGCTCTCCCCCATCAAATATAATTCCTTTTAAAGTGCCTCTTGCATAATTTTCTCTCATATCATCTGGCATTTGTGGGTAAGTTAATTTCAAACTAGCTCTACAAAAACTTGTTTTTTTATCATTACTATCTTGAGTTATAAAACTACTAAAAGAAGTATAACCCACTTCATTAGCATAATCTTTTAAGTCAAATATAGGTTTTAAATGAGCTCTTAAAATTCCAATGGTATCGGTAGATAATATAGCCTCTAAATCCCTTATATCCATGCCATTTAAGCTTATTTTTAAGGCCTTTAAAGACTGCTCACTTAGCCCATACTCAATATAAACCCACTCATCATCATCTAAAATACTTTTTAATGTAAGCTGAACAACTTCATCATCGCATTTTGGCTTATTATTAAAACATCCTGTAAATAACAAAACCATTATGAAACTTAATAAAATATTTTTCATTGCTTATTTGGTTATTATTTTAATAAACTTGATAATTTCACTATTATTAGCCCCATCTTGACTTAAAAGATTTTTTAATAAATCTAAGCTAAGCTGTGGCGGAAATATAAGATAAGAATTTTTAGGAAAATCATTTGATTTTAAACCTATGCAAAATTTTTCATCTTTATTTGTATATGTTTTTCCAGCGACAATTTTAAAAGTATTTTTCTCATAAATCAAAGTGGGTTCTGTTTCAAAAGGTGCGTGTTTTTCATTCATTTTATCTCCTTAAATAAGTAAAAATTGAGAATATTTTCTTCCACAAATATACTAAGATTTTATATCGTCTATAATTAAGTTAATTTTTTCAAGATTTTGATTTCTAAGCAATACGCCAACTATAAACAAATCTATAAACCAAATACCAAAATTACCATAATTGATTATATTTGAAGTAGCTATCCAAAATGAATCATATGAGGAATCAGCAATAAAGCCAATTATCATAGCAAGCAAAGTTAAAACTAATCTAAAAATTCCCCATCCAATTTGACCTATATAAAATCTTGCAACACCAAAACCACCTAATAAAAAATTATAAACCCAAAAGACTAGAGTTGGGTTTTTGAGCTTGGTGTATTGAAGTCTTGTATATACTTTATCCAACTTATCAGAACTTAAAGTTTCAAGTTTCTTTTTTAAATCTTCATTTGACATAATAGGATTAGAATATTTATATCCTCGACTTATTCTTTTTCTAAAAGACCCATATTCTTTTGGTAATTTATTTTTTATTGATAAAAATAAACTCGTAGCATCCATTCTTTCACTCCTTAACTTAAGATAACTTGAATTATTCCACAATTTAGCTTAATTAATATTGAAATAATCAATATTAATTAAATAAAACATAGAATATTTCAATTGTTTTTAATAAAGAATTTTTAATGTAAAATCAGCCCATAAGTATTTAAAAATTTAGGGTAGCTTATGGCAAAAAAGAGCAAACGCGATATGGCATATGAATTAGATATTGATGTTAGCACTTTGTATAATTGGAGAAAATACAAACCTAATTTATATCGCATCGTTATGCTTGGCTTTAAATTTGATGAACTTTTGGAAAAAAATAAAAAAAATTATGAAGAGCTACTTGAGATAAATCAAACCATACAAGATGAAATTGCAAAATTTAAATAAAAACAATTTAATGATTTTAATATATTTATTAGCTTTTTAATTTCATAAAGTTTTATTTTAAAAGTTTTTTCGTGTTATCATTTGTTGCTTTGAAATTTAACTATCTAAGATAAATTACATTATTTTTTACTAAGCATATTTCAGGCATATTTGTTTTAAGTTCTATTTTTATTTTACTTATAATATGTGTTAAAAAAATAATTCAAAATTGTTGTATAATTTTTAAAATTATTTTTAAATTAAGGTTATTTGATTGAGTTTAGTTTTATTATCTTTTTTACCTTCTTTTAGTTTTGTTTTGGAATTTTTAGCTTTATTTTTAGCTTATTTTTTTAAGCAAAATAAGATTTTTTTCTTGCTTTTGTTGATTTTATGTGCTAGGGCTTTATCTTTAGTGGTAAGTGAATATCAAGCGCATTTGTTTATCTCGGTATTTTTACCTTTTTCTTTTGTGCTTTTTGTTTTTTTGCAAGATAGTAAGCTTGTTTTTGAAAGAATTAATTTTATTAAATTTGCGTATTTAGCCTTTATGGGTTTTGTAGCGTTAATACTTAGCACAAGTACTAATTTTAATGCAAGCATTACAAGTGAAATTTTTGGCCTTTCAACGCAATTTTTTAAGCCTATTAGTGAGTTAAGCTTTTGTGTGTTTTGGGTAGGAATGATATTTTTATTATTTTCATATTTTAAAAATAATGATTTTCATTTTTTGCTAGCTTATATGGGCTTGAGCGTGCAATTTTTATTTTACAATAGTGTTGATTTGGGTTATTATGAATTTGCTTCTTTGGTGTTGATAGGATTTTTAGTGTATAAAGCTTATAAAATAGCCTTTTTTGACACTTTAACCAATTTGCCAAATTTAAAGGCCTTAAGAAGATATGCTCAAGGACTTGAAAATTTTCATTTAGCCTTGATTGAAGTAAAAAATATCAATGAAATTTATCATCAAAAAGACTCAAAAATGGGTGAGTTTATAATGCATGAATTTGCTAGGATTTTAAAAAAAGCTTTACATGCTAGGGTTTTTAAAGATGATAAGGATTATTTTATTATTGTATTTGAAAATGAAAATATAGCCTTTGTACAAAGCAAGCTTCAAATGCTTGAAAATTTTATGCAAAAATATTGTTTTGAATTTAAAGAACAAAATGTAAAGTTAGAAATTAAACTTTGTTTATCAAGCAAAAATGAAAACATAGAAGAAAGTTTAAAACAAGCAAAATTAGAACTTAGAAGACAAAAGGATTAAAATGTTAGATTTGATTTTTAGAGAGTATGATATAAGAGGGCTTTACCCAAGTGAGTTAAATGAAAAAAGTGTAAAAGCTATAGGCTATGCTTTGGGTTTAGAAATGAAATCAAGGGGTTGTGAGAAAGTAAGCGTAGGCTATGATGCAAGATATAGTGCAAATGAACTTTTTAACTATTTAATCAGCGGTTTAAATAAAGCTAATATGCAAGTTTTCAATATAGGCTTAGCACCAACTCCTATGGGGTATTTTAGTTTATTTTTTGATGATATTTTTGATGCAAATATCATGATAACAGGTTCGCATAATCCAAAAGAATACAATGGCTTTAAAATAACGATTAATAAAGAAAGTTTTTTTGGTGCTGATTTGAAAAAGCTTTCTTTAAAAGTGCAAGAGTATTTAGAACTTGAAATCAATGATGATTTAAGATATGAAAATTATGATATTAAAAGCTTATATATAGACTTTTTAGCTAAACATTTTTCACATCTTAAGGGCTATAAAGAAAAAATCATTATTGATTGTGCAAATGGAGCTACTGGAGTGATTATAAAGCCTTTGGTGGAAAAATTAAATCTTAATGCACAAATTTTATTTGAAAATCCTGATGGAAATTTCCCAAATCACGCGCCCGATCCAACAGAGCTTGAAAATTTACACGCATTGCAAGTTGCGCTAAAAGAAAATGAAAATGCAAAAATGGGCTTTGCTTTTGACGGAGATGGAGATCGCTTGGTGGTTGCAAGTAAAGATTATGTATTTAAGGGCGATGAGCTTTGCTATTTATTTGCTAAAAATATAAAAAATCCTAGAGTTTTAGGTGAAGTAAAATGTTCTAAAAATCTTTTCGATGAGGTAGCTAAATTTGGTTTTATCATGATGGGTAAGACCGGGCATTCTAATATTAAAAAAATGATGAAAGAGCAAAATATCGACATAGCAGCAGAGCTTAGTGGGCATATTTTCTTTAAAGATAGATATTTTGGTTATGATGATGGAATTTATGCATTTTTAAGAACCTTAGAGCTTTTGGTAAATGGTTTTGATATAGAAAAATTAGTTAAAGAATTACCAAAACTTTATGCAAGTGAAGAGATTAAGCTTAAGGTTAGTGAAGAAAATAAATTTCAAATCATAGAAAAATTTAAAGAAAAAATAAAAGCAAATGCTTTTGAAAATGTGCTTGATTGTAATGAAATTGACGGAGTTAGAATTACCTTTAAAGAAGGCTGGGCGCTTTTGCGTGCTTCTAATACAAGTCCATATCTTATCATGCGTGCTGAAGCTACAAGTGCTGAATTTAAAGACTTTTTAGAAGCAAGAGTAAAAGAACTTTTTGAAGAAATCATAAAAGAGCTTGCATAAGCTCTTTTATATCAATATTTTTTGTGTATAAATATGCTCTTAAGAGTTTAGGGATTTTTGCTTTTCTATAAATTTCTTTAAATTCTTTTGACATTTTCTCACAACTTACAAAAGGAAAAATCAAAACTTTTTCTTGTATGTAAACAATGCCTATTTTATGCGAAATTACTCCATCGCCTTTTAAAGCTTCTTGTCTTTGTTTAGCACTTAAAAGTATTCCAAGTTTTTTAAAGCATTTTGCGATTAAACTTTCATCTTTATGAGTAATATAAATATTTTTAAATTCACAAATATTTTCTTCTTTTAAGTCTTTTTCTAGGTATTTAAAGCTCTTTTTTACTCCATTTGGATAAAGCTTTAAAAACTCATTAGCAAATTTTTTGCGTATGAAATTTCTAAAATATTTTTCATCATCATTACTCTCATCATGAAAATAAGTGATATTGTTTTCTTTTAGGTAGTTTGAAATTTCTTTTTTTGGAATTTCAAGCAAGGGTCTTATGATAGTAAAATATTTTCTTTTTTCAATATCTTTAAAACCAAGTAATTCTCTAAGCCCTGCGCCTTTGGAAAATTGCATTAAAAACCATTCTAGTTTATCATTTAAATGATGAGCTAGTAAAAGATTATCATAAGAGTGATTTTTGCAAAGTTCTTCAAAAAATTCATAACGCAAAGCTCTTGCATGGGCTTCGAAATTTTTTGTTATCTTGGGTGCGGTTTTGATGTAAATTTTTTTATGAAAACGCTTGGCTAATTCTTTAGCACTTTGCTCTTCTTTATCGCTATTTTTGCGAGTTTTGTAGTTTATAAAAGCAAGATCAAAATCTATATTTTTTTCTAAAAGCATGAAAAATAAAGCACTAGAATCACTCCCATGAGAAAATGCTAAAAGATTTTTCCCTTGCTTTAAATGATTTAAATATTTGCTATCAATCATCAAACTTTCTTAAGGCTTTTGCAATGAGTTTTTTATCTAAGCTCTGCGTGATTTCACACTCATAAAGCTCGCCCATTTCTAAATCTCCACAATCACTTTCATTGATGAGAATTTCTCCATCAATATTTCTATCCCAACGCAAATCTTTTGCACCGATGAAAAATTCTCCTTCAGAGCTTTGACCTTCACAAAATGCTAAGGTTTTTTTACCAACTTGTTGATTAAAGCTTTTTTCTATACACTCATCAACAATTTTTTCTATCACTTTTAATCTTGCATTGATGATTTTATTAGGAATTTGTTCCATTTCAAAAGCTGCGGTATCTTCTTCTTTAGAATAAGCAAAAACACTAATTCTATCAAAACCAAATTCTTTTATAAAAGCGCATAATTCTTCAAAGTCCTCATCACTCTCTCCTGGGTGTCCTACTATAAAACCTGTGCGTAAAAATGAATTTGGGGCTTGTTTCATTAAATTTAAAAGCTCGATTAATTTAGCTTTGTTAGCTCCGCGTTTCATGATTTTAAGCATATTATCACTGATGTGTTGTAAAGGCATATCAAAATAATTTACAAAAACTTTTGATTGAATGATTTTTTCTATCACTTCTTTGCTAATACTTGTTGGATATAGATATAAAATTCTAGCAGCCTTTACACCTTGGATATTTTCTATAGCTTCAATAAGCTTTAAAAGTCCATCTTTTTGACCTTGATCAAACAAATACGAACTTGTATCTTGAGCAATAAAAGAAAAGTCTTTATAGCCTTTTTTAACAAGCTCTTTTACTTCATTTACAATACTTTCTAAGCTTCTTGATTTAAGTTTGCCTTTAAAACTTGGTATAGCGCAAAATGAACATTTTTGATTACACCCTTCAGCTATTTTGATAAAAGCATGATAATTTGATCCTGTGATCACACGATTGGTATTTTTATCTTGTAAGTAAGTAGAATTTGAAAATAGATTAGTTTTTTTAAGTATCATTTCATCAATTTTTTCATAATCTCCCACACCGGTAAAAAGATCAACTTCAGGTAGTTCTTTCATTAATTCTTCGCGGTAGCGCTGCATTAAACATCCTGTTACAACCAGCAACGAGTCCTTTTTTCTTTGCTCGTGTAAATCTAAAATCGCATTTATGCTTTCTTTTTTAGCACTATCTATAAAACCACAGGTATTTACAATCAAAACATCAGCTAAGCTTGGCTCATCACAAATTTTATAATCACTTAATCTTCCAAGCATGATTTCACTATCGACTAAATTTTTATTACAACCTAAAGACATTAAAAAAAGTTTTGGCATATTTCTCACTTTAAATGTTTTATTTTTTGCTAAAATTATAAGATTAAATTATATCAAAATTAGAAAGAAAATTTTTATGGATAATTACGAATACAGCGAACTTTTAAAAAAATTAAAAAACAAAGTTGGAAATATCGCTTCTATTATTAAGCCTGAAGAGATAAAAGCAAGATTAAAAGAAATAGAAAATTTAGAAAATTCCCCTTCTTTTTGGAGTGATGTAAAACAAGCAGGCGTTATAGGTAAAGAAAAAACTAAAATTTCAAATTTACTTAAAAATTATGAAAATGCAAATAATGCTTTAAATGATGCAAGTGAACTTTTTGATCTTGCTAATAGTGAAAATGATTTAGACACCATAGAAGCTTTATTTGAAGATGCAAACAAGCTAGAAGATCTTATTGTAAATCTTGAAATTTCTATGCTTTTAAGTGGAGAAAATGATGGTAAAAATGCCATAGTTTCCATTCACCCAGGAGCAGGTGGAACGGAGAGTAATGACTGGGCTAGCATGCTTTATAGGATGTATTTGAGATTTTGTGAAAGAGAAGGTTTTAAAGTAGAAACACTTGACTTTCAAGAAGGCGAAGAAGCAGGGCTTAAAGATGTTAGCTTTTTGGTAAAAGGTGAAAATGCTTATGGGTATTTAAAGGCTGAAAATGGCATTCATCGTTTAGTAAGAACTTCTCCTTTTGATAGTGCAGGGCGTCGCCATACGAGTTTTTCTAGTGTGATGGTTTCACCTGAACTTGATGATGATATTGAAATAGAAATTGAAGAAAAAGATATAAGGATTGATTATTATAGAGCAAGCGGAGCGGGTGGACAGCATGTTAATAAAACTGAATCAGCAGTGCGCATAACTCATATGCCAAGTGGTATAGTAGTGCAATGTCAAAACGATAGAAGCCAACACAAAAACAAAGCAACTGCTTTTAAAATGCTAAAATCACGCCTTTATGAGCTTGAGCTTATGAAACAACAAGATGAAGCAAATTCAAGTGAAAAAAGTGAGATAGGTTGGGGTCATCAAATCCGCTCTTATGTGCTTTTTCCTTATCAACAAGTCAAAGATACACGCTCAAATGAAGCTTTTTCACAGGTTGATAATATCTTAGATGGGGATATTAAAAAAATCATAGAAGGTGTTTTAATAGCACAAAAAGCACAAGATTGATACTACAAAAGGATATTAAATGGAAAAAATTCTAGTTTGTGTAGATGTTTTAGAGCCTTGTAGGGAAAGTTTGCATTATGGAGTGTATTTAGCTAAAAAGCTAGATTTACCTTTAATGTTTTTATATACTATAGAACCAAATTTTACTAATGCTGAATTAGCTTGCAGTTTTGGCATAGGTGCTAGTGGATGTGTGATTGAAGATTTAGTAGAAGAGCAAAGTCAAAAAAATGAAAATCTTTGCAAAAAAGGTCAAAGAATTTTAGAAGAATTTTGTGCTTATGCAAAAGAACAAGGTGTAAAAGAATGCTTTAGTGTGCAAAGAGATGGAGACTTAGAAGAAGTTTTAAAAGAATACAATGATCAAATAA
Organism: Campylobacter sp. CNRCH_2016_3089; assembly: GCF_025772505.1. Lineage (NCBI taxonomy): Bacteria > Pseudomonadati > Campylobacterota > Epsilonproteobacteria > Campylobacterales > Campylobacteraceae > Campylobacter > Campylobacter sp. CNRCH_2016_3089. The sequence continues at coordinate 178,378 of NZ_JAKMSF010000002.1, read as the reverse complement.
GATTAGCCATAGCAGGTTTAAAAGGCGGAGGTAAGAAAAATAAAATAGGTATTCATACAGAAGAATTAGTAAGAGCTTTAAATGTGCCTATTTTGCTTGTAAATTCTACTTTTAAAGAGATTAAAAGCGTGATGATGGCTTATGATGGGAGTAATTTGGCTAAAAAAGCCATAGAGCAAGCCATTAAAAGACCTATTTTTAAAGAAGCAAAGCGTTATGTAGTAAATGTTTCTAAAGATGAAAAAGCTTCTTGTGAATTATTAGCTCAAGTAAGTCAAATTTTCAAAGAAGCAAATTTAAATGTACAAACTCAATATTTAAATGGAGAGATTACTCAAGCTTTATTTGATTTTGGTGAGCAAAATGATATAGATTTGTTGATTATGGGGGCTTACTCACATCACTGGGTAAAAAGTATTTTATTTGGTAGTTTGACAAATGATATTTTAACTAAGGCTAAAAAACCTTTATTGTTAATTCGCTAACATTAATCTATTTTGATTAAAGATTATAAAATAAATACATGAAGAATTTTCATGTATTTATAAATTTAATAATAAAATAAAACTAATTGATATAAAGATTAACCATATAAAAAGAAAAAATGCCATTAAAAATGGTTTAAAACCTGCATTTTTTAAAACATTTTTATGGATATTTACTCCTAAAGCTACCATAGCCATAGAAAGCAAAAGTGTGTCTATAGTTTGTATGCTTGGTTTTATATAGTTAAGCGCAAAATCTGTATTTAATATTTCAAGTGAGCTAATACCGCATGCAAATAAAAACCACAAAGCAAAATAAGGAATATTTGCTTTAATGGAGATTTTTTCATTATTTTTACTTAGAAATTTCAATGAAAAAAGACTTAAGAAAATCAAAAAAGGCACTAGCATTAAAACACGCATCATTTTTTCTATGACAGCACCATCTCCTGCTTTTACAGCTTCACCTGCTGCAACAGCATGTGCAACTTCATGCAAGCTTGCTCCCATGAAATACCCCATTTGCTTTAAATTAAAAAAATCAAACCAACCTAAATTCCAAGCCAAAGGATATAAAAACATCCCTAAAGTTCCAAACACAACCACAGTGCAAACTGCTACGCCAACTTTAGCAGAGCCACCTTTAACAATGCTTTCACTAGCCATCACAGCAGCTGCTCCACAAATGCTTGAGCCACTACTTATAAGTATGCTTTCTTTAAGATCAAGTTTGAATAATTTTCCTAACAAAAGCCCTATAAAAAAGGTAGAAAATACCACTAAAAATGCTAGCAAAATCCCATTTAATCCAACTTTTTCTAAATCATTAAAAGTAATTCTAAAACCATAAAGTATAATTCCAAGTCTTAAAATTTCTTTTGTTGCTATGCCTAAAACTCCTGATTTTTTGAGTAAATTTGCATTTTGATGAGCTAAATTTCCTATTAAAGCTCCTAAAATCACGGCTATGATTAAAGCTGAAATTCCAAGATTTTTAAAAAAATTAAGCTCAGAAATAGCAAAAGCACAAAAAGCAAGAGTAAAAAGCAGTAAAAAAGCTTCAAATTTTCTATGTTTATATATATTTTTATGCATGAATTTTTCCTTTTTTTGTTTTTTGTAATCTTAATGATTTTTTTGTGATAAGTAAAATTAATTTTATTTGATATAATGATTAAAAATATTTATCAAAAGAGTGCTTATGACTTTTAAACAAATAAAATATTTTCAAGCCTTGTGTAGAAATTTAAATTTAAGAGCTTGTGCTAAAGAATTAAATATAACTCAATCTGCTTTGTCTTTAGCTATATTTGAACTTGAAAAAAGTTTAAACACCAAGCTTTTTGATAGAAATGCTAAATTTTTAAGTTTAAATGAAAAAGGAAAAGTGTTTTTAAAACAAATCACTCCTTTGATTTTAGAATTTGAACGCATAGAAAAAGCAATGCAAGATGATCAAAGCTATGAAATAAGTATGAAAGTTAGTCAAAATGTAGGTACTTATTTACTAGGAACTTTTTTGGATCAAAAGGCAGAAAATATCAAATTAAATTTGTCTTTGGATAATAGTCAAAATATTATCAAAGATATTTTAGATAAAGAAATCGATATAGGTTTGATTGAAGGGATTTGCAAAGATAAGGATATAAAAAAGATTAAAATTTGTGATGATGAGCTTATTGTGGTGAGTAAAAATGACTTCAAAAAAGAATTTTTCATAGATGAATTAAAGGATTTTAAATGGCTAAGTCGTGAGCAAGGTTCAGGTGCAAAAGAAGTGTTTTTAAATGCTTTGCCTAAAGATGTAAAGCTTAATTTGGTTTATGAGTTAAACTCAACTGCTATGATAAAAGAGTTGACTAAAAAAGGTAAATTTTTAGCAGTTTTACCTAAATTTAGTGTTAAAGAAGAGCTTGAAGCTAAAAGTTTATTTGAAGTAAGATTAAAAAATTTTAAAATTTCAAGAGAGCTTTGCTTGATTTATCATAAAAATAAAGAACCAAGCAATAAGTTTATAAATTTATGTGAGTTTTTAAAATTTTGCATTCAAAAAAATTTAGCTTAATTCTTGAATGCATTTTTTAAAAAGCTTCCCTCTTTCTTCATAAGATTTAAACTGATCTAAGCTTGCACAAGCAGGGCTTAGCAGGGCTACTTCATCATTAGTTAAGTTTTGATTGATTTTTTCTACCGCTTTAGGTAAAAACTCACAAAAATGTGCTTTTAAATTAGCATTTTTAGCATATTCAAGCATTTTATTGGTGCTTTTTCCTATGGCATAAAGCTCTATATCAAGCTCTTTCATAAAAGCAAATAAAGCACTTAAATTCACTCCCTTATCATCCCCACCTATGATAAGATGAATTTTTTTATCCTTATAGCGTTTAAGAGCAGCTAAACTAGCATCAAGATTAGTCGCTTTAGTATCATTTACCCAAAGTCTATTTTTATGATCAAATATTTCTTCAAGTTTATTTTTTTCTATTTTAAACTCATTTAAAAGCTCATAAGAGCAACGATCTAGTATGATTTTTTCTATACTTAAGGCAATAAGAGCATCAAGCAAAAAAGGGGTTTTAAAATGAATTTTTTCTAAATCAATTTGCATTTTTTTAGCTAAATCTTGCTCATCTTCATAGCTTATAACATAAGCATGGGTTGGATAAGCCTCATACTTTTTAGGTAAAATTACCACATCATTTTCATTCATTCTTTCAAGCACGCTAAGCTTTGCTTGCTCGTAGTTTTCAAAGCTTTTGTGCCAAGAAAGATGATCAAGTGTGATAGGTAAAAGTGCATAAATTTCAGGTTTAGCTACTTTGGTGTAAAAAAGCGAAAAAGATGAGCTTTCTAAAATCCATAATTTAGCACTAATATCCATTTGTGCTAAAGGAGTTCCTATGTTTGCTCCCATTTGTGCATTGATATGTTTTAAAAGATGATGTGTCATTTGGGTGGTGGTGGTTTTGCCATTTGTTCCGCTTATCCAAACACTTTTTGGCATGCCATCATAAAAAAAATCATACTCACTGCTTAAATTTTTTGCTTGCTGTATGAGAGAATGATCATTTGGAAAGCCAGGACTTGGAATTTCTAAGTCACTTTTTAAAGGATCAAATTCATAAGGCGGTAAAAGTGTATTGTTAAATTCATCTTTACTTATACTTGCAAAATGATCATCATAAATATCGCAATTTCCAAAACGCTGTGCAAAAGCTTTAGTTGTTTTTCCGTATCCAAAAAGTGAAATTTTCATTATCTTAACTTTATACTAATTAATGCAATAATATTTGCAAGTAAGGCTATCATCCAAAAACGCACAATGATTTTATTTTCCACCCAACCTATTTTTTCAAAATGATGATGAATAGGTGCCATTTTAAATACTCTTTTATTAAAGATTTTAAAACTTCCTACTTGTAAAATCACTGAAATAGTTTCTAAAACAAATACAAATCCTATCAGTAAAAGTAAAATTTCATTTTTACTTACTATACCAAGATAGCCTAAAAATGCCCCTATACTTAAACTCCCGCTATCTCCCATGAAAACTTGTGCAGGATAGCAGTTATACCACAAAAATCCCATAAGCGCACCAACTAAAGCCGCACTTATTACCACAAGTTCTCCTAGACCTTGAATTTTAGGTAAGAATAAATAAGAACTATAAATAGCATTTCCACTTAAATACAAAAAAGCACCAAGACTTAAAAGAGAAAATATAGAAGGCACGGTTGCAAGACCATCAAGTCCATCGGTTAAATTCACAGCATTAGAGCTTGATACGATAACTAAAATCCATAAAAACAACATAAACATACCACCATCAAAAATAGCATGTTTGTAAAAAGGTAAATAAAATTCAGTATTTATATCAAATAAATACAATAACCCAACACAGATAAAAGCAGCGCTAAATTGCCCTAGTAGTTTCATTTTTGGGCTTAATCCTGCGTGATTGTCTTTTTTTAAAATTTTCCCCAAATCATCAACTAAGCCTATAGTACAAAATAGTACTAAACATAATAATCCAACGATTACAAAACTATTATTTAAATCAGCACTTAAAACACTTGCTATGATAGTAGCAAAGATAAAAACAAGGCCACCCATAGTAGGGGTATGAGATTTAGCTTGGTGTGATTGTGGAGCGTATTCATAAATAGGTTGATTTGCTTTTTTATTTTGAGCCCATTTGATAAATTTTGGCATTAAATACAAACTCAAAAATAAAGCAATAAAAAATGCAAAACCAGCACGCACGCTAATATAAGAAAAAAACATATAATTTGTATATTCTGTAAGATAAAGCAAAATTTTAACCTTGTATTTGTTTTTTAAAAGCATAATTTTAGTAAAATCACATAAATAAATTATAAAAAAGAGTAAAAAATGAGTCAAAAATGTATTTTGATAATCACAGATGGTATAGGACATAATACAAATTCAAACTATAATGCTTTTTTTCATGCTAAAAAGCCAACTTATGATAAGCTTTTTGAAAATACCCCTAATGTTTTGATAAAAACAAGTGGCTTGGCAGTTGGCTTACCTGAAGGTCAAATGGGTAATAGCGAAGTAGGGCATATGTGTATAGGTAGTGGACGCATAATCTATCAAAATTTAGTCAAGATAAATAAAGCCATAGAAAATGACACTTTAAAAGACAATAAGGCTTTAAAAGAATTGTTGCAAAAATGCAAAAGAGTGCATATCATAGGGCTTTATAGTGATGGCGGGGTGCATTCTATGCATACACATTTTAATGCACTTTTAAAAATTTGTAAGCAAGAAAATAAAGAAGTTTTTGCACATGCAATTAGCGATGGTAGGGATTGTCCTCCAAATTCAGGTTTAGAATTTATAAAATCTTTACAGGAATTTTGCGAAAAAGAAGGGGTTAATTTTGCTTCTTTATCGGGAAGATTTTATGCTATGGATAGAGATAAGCGCTATGATAGGGTTAAGTCTTATTATGATGCTTTATTTGCTAAGGCGCCAAAGTGTGATGATTTTATGCAATTTATACAAAAAAACTATGATGAAAATATCACAGATGAGTTTTTAACCCCAGTTATTAGTCAAAATTTTGATGGAATTAAGGCTGAAGATGGTGTGATTTTTATCAATTTTAGAAATGATAGAATGCGTCAATTAGTCGCTTCTTTAACCCAAGAAAGTTTTAATGAATTTCCAAAAGAAGTGCTTATAAAAAATGCCATTACTATGAGTTTGTATGATGAGAGTTTTAAACTACCTGTGATGTTTGAAAAAGAAGAGTTAAATAATACTTTAGCTTCTGTGATAGCTAATGCAAATTTAAGCCAACTTCACACAGCTGAAACAGAAAAATACGCTCATGTAACCTTTTTCTTTAATGGGGGAAAAGAAGAATTAGAATGCAATGAAACAAGAATTTTAATTCCAAGTCCTAAAGTAAAAACATACGATGAAAAACCTCAAATGAGTGCTAAAGAAGTCACAGATGAGGTGCTTAAGGGTATAGAAAGTGGTATGGATTTTATCGTAGTAAATTTTGCAAATGGTGATATGGTAGGACATACGGGTGATTTTGAAGCTGCGATTAGTGCGGTTGAATGTGTAGATGAGTGTTTAGGTAGGGTTATTGCTAAAGCAAGAGAGCATGATTATGCTTTTATTATTACTTCAGATCATGGAAACTGTGAAGCGATGAGGGATGAAAAAGAAAATATGCTCACTAATCACACAACCTTTGATGTTTTTGCTTTTGTCGAAGCTAAAGGAGTAGAAAAGCTTAAAGAAGGCATGGGGCTTAGTAATATAGCACCAAGTGTGCTTAAAATTTTAAACTTACCTATCCCAAAAGAAATGGATGAGGCTTTATTTTAATTTAAAGGAGAACAATGAAATTTAGTGGAAAAAATGTTTTAATAACAGGTGCAAGTAAAGGTATAGGTGCAGCAATAGCCAAAGAATTAGCAAGTTATGGCTTAAAAGTTTGGATTAATTATAGAAGTAAGCCTGAACTTGCTGATGCACTAAAAGAAGAGATAGAAAAAAGTGGTGGTTGTGCGGCTGTGATTAAATTTGATGCAAGTGTTGAAGAAGAATTTACAAGCGCTATTGCAACTATAGTAGAAAGTGATGGTGAGCTTAGTTATTTAGTTAATAATGCAGGTATTACTAATGATAAATTAGCACTTAGAATGAGTATGGATGATTTTTCTTCAGTGATTAATGCTAATTTAAATTCAAGTTTTTTAGGTTGTAGAGAGGCATTAAAAACTATGAGTAAAAAGCGTTTTGGTGCGGTTGTAAATATTGCTTCTATAGTTGGAGAAATGGGAAATGCAGGCCAAACTAATTATAGTGCTAGTAAAGGTGGTATGATAGCTCTAACAAAATCTTTTGCTAAAGAAGGCGCAGCAAGAAATATAAGATATAACTGCATTACCCCGGGTTTTATAAAAAGTGATATGACTGAAGTTTTAAGTGATGAGATTAAACAAAATTATATTAACAATATCCCTTTAAAGCGTTTTGCAGATGCAAGTGAGGTGGCTCAAGCTGTGGCGTTTTTATTAAGTGATCATTCTTCTTATATCACAGGGGAAATTTTAAAAGTCAACGGTGGACTTTATATGTAAGCAAGGTTTTAACCTTGCTTAGCTTCTATAGCCACTACTGCTATGGCAAAACCCCCATCATGCGCTACGCTTACACTTGCTGATTTTATATTAAATTCTTTTATGACTTTTTGAGAAAAACTAATGTGCGGAGCATTTTTATCATCCTTAGAGATGATGATGTCAAAAAAAGAACATTCTTTAGAAATTCCAACCCCTAAAGCCTTAGAAGCAGCTTCTTTAATAGCCCAAAATCCTGCTAGAGTGTTGGTATTTTTTATATAACTTTGCTCTTGCTTGGATAAAAATTTATCCAAGAAAAGCGTTTTATGTCTTTCATAAATTTTTTCTATGCGAGAGCATACGACTATGTCACAGCCTATCATTAAGATACTACAAAGTCGGTAAAATAAATATTTTTGATAAAACCATCAGTTAAAACTTCATTGATCTTACCGGTTAATTCATCTTTTAATCTTTCTTTACCCTTTGTAGTGCTTACTTCTTCAAAGGTTTTTGATGTTAAAGTTCTAATGATAATATCTCTAATAATAGCAACTTTTTTATCAAGTTCAGGAGTTAAGGTTTCAACATTTTGTTCAAGTTGAATGGTGCATTTTACATATCTTGATCCACCATCACTTAATAAATTTAGCGTAAAAGGTGCTAAAGGATACATCACGCCAATATTTGCATAATCACTCCCTCTAGCTGCTACTGCATTTGTTTTTTTAGGAGCTTGTGCAACTTGTGCGCTTTCTTCGGTTTGCGGGGTAGGATTTTCTTCAGAGCCGCCACTAAACATTAGATAAGCAATTGCTCCTACAATAACAAGTAAAAATACAAATAAAAATACAACGATAATGATTACTAAAGTATTCCCGCCTTTTTTCTTTGATTCACCTTGTTCATCCATCATATCATCAGCCATATTTTTCCTTTTATAAAATTTTAAAATGTTATTGTATCAAAAATTATATTTTTTTTAAATTATGATTATTTAATCTTTTGTAAATGTCTATAAACACTAGGTTCTGAAATATTTAAAAGCTCCGCAACTTTAGGAATAACACCTTTTACATTAAATACGCCTTTTTCATATAAGCTAGCTATCATTTTTTGTTTTTCCTTTGGTTTTAAACTTTTATTTTTAAAACTTTCAATATCTATCCCCGTAATATCTTCAACGATTTCTTCTAAATCAAGTTTTATGTATTCTTTATTTTCTTGTTCAGGACTTTCATAAGAATTATCATAAATATTTCCAAGATTTAAAATTTCATCAGAGATTTTTTTAAATGCTGAAGTATCATGATTAATACAAAGCAAACCTTCAAGTTTTTCATCTTTTTTAATAAAAAAAGTAGAGCCTGACATTACTTGTGAGCTTTTAGCTGAAGTTTTATAATGTGTTATATAATCACGCTCTAAATAGATTTTGTTTTTAATCATTTCAATAGCAAAGCCTGTTAGAGGTGAATTTATAGTTCTTTTGCTAATATGATTATTAGCTATTTCTGCTATATTAGTACCATCTTCACTTACATCATGCAAAACTATTTCATAATTTCTTCCCAAAGCATCAGCAAGAAATTTCACTAATTTAATATAGTAAGTTCTTGTTTCTTTATCCATTAAACTCTCCTTGTTTTATTAATTTTGTAGTAAAAATATTTAAAATAAGAGTACTTATTCTTATTTTTCAACAATTTTAATACAAAATAAAAATAATTATGCTTAAAAAAAGATTATTTTTTCAAAAATAATAATTTTTATTGTTTAATTTTATTTTAATAATATAGGGATATAATTTATCAAATAATAAAAATTATTATTTATAAAAAGGAGAAAAGATGAAAAAACTAACCAATGATTTCGGAAATATCATAGCCGATAATCAAAATTCATTAAGCGCAGGTGCTAAGGGTCCACTTTTAATGCAAGATTATATTTTGTTAGAAAAACTTGCCCATCAAAATAGAGAAAGAATTCCAGAAAGAACTGTTCATGCAAAAGGGAGCGGTGCTTATGGAGAGCTTAAAATCACTAAAGATATTTCTCAATACACCAAGGCAAAAGTTTTACAGCTTGGAGAAAATACACCTTTATTTATAAGATTTTCAACCGTTGCAGGCGAAGCAGGTGCAGCTGATGCAGAAAGAGATGTAAGAGGTTTTGCTATTAAATTTTATACTAAAGAAGGAAATTGGGATTTAGTAGGTAATAATACTCCGACATTTTTTATAAGAGATGCATATAAATTTCCTGATTTTATCCACACTCAAAAAAGAGATCCAAGAACTCATTTAAGAAGCAATAATGCTGCATGGGATTTTTGGAGCCTTTGTCCTGAAAGCTTACATCAAGTTACTATTTTAATGAGTGATAGAGGAATTCCTGCAAGCTATCGTCATATGCATGGTTTTGGAAGTCACACTTATAGTTTGATTAATGATAAAAACGAAAGATTTTGGGTGAAATTTCATTTTAAAACCAAGCAAGGTATTAAAAATTTAACCAACGAAGAAGCGGCAAATTTAATAGCAAATGATAGAGAAAGTCATCAAAGAGATTTATGTGAAGCTATTGAAAAAGGAGATTTTCCAAAATGGACTTTCCAAATTCAAGTTTTAAAAGAAGATGAAGCAGAAAAATTAGGTTTTAATCCTTTTGATTTAACTAAAGTTTGGCCACATAGTATTGTGCCTTTAATTGAAGTAGGCGAATTAGTACTTAATAAAAATGTACAAAATTACTTTAATGAAGTAGAACAAGCTGCATTTAGTCCAAGCAATATTGTTCCTGGTATTAGTTTTAGTCCTGATAAAATGTTGCAAGCTAGAATTTTTTCTTATCCTGACGCACACAGATACCGCATAGGGACAAATTATCATTTATTACCAGTTAATCGTGCAAAAAGTGAAGTAAATACTTATAATGTAGCAGGTGCTATGAATTTTGACACTTACAAAAATGGCCTTGCTTATTATGAGCCAAATAGTTATGATGATAGTCCAAAAGAAGATAAAAATTACCTAGAACCTGACTTAGCACTTGAAGGTAATGCGCAAAGATATGCTCCACTTGATAATGATTTTTACACCCAACCAAGAGCCTTGTTTGATATAATGAATCAAGATCAAAAAGAGCAATTATTTAAAAATATCGCTGCTTCTATGAGTGGGGTTGATAAAAAAATTATTGCTAGAGCATTAAGTCATTTTGAAAAAATTTCAAGTGAATATGCAAATGGCGTTAAAAAAGCTTTGAAAATGTAATTTTTACTTGCCACTTTAAAAGTGGCAAACTAAAGATTATAAAGGAAAAATATGTTTAGTAATGAAGAAGAAAAAAGAATTCAAGAGCTTTGCACTATGGCTTTTGATTACGCAAGACAAAATGATTTACAAAATTTAAAGATTATGATAGAAGCAGGTTTGAGTGTGAATTTAAAAAATCATAAAGGCGATAGTCTTTTAATGCTTGCAAGTTATCATAATGCTTATGAATGTGCTAAGTTTTTACTAGAAAATAATGCTAGGGTAGATGAGAAAAATGATAGAGGGCAAACTCCATTAGCAGGGGTGTGTTTTAAAGGATATTTACCTATGTGTAAGCTTTTGGTAGAACATGGAGCAAATATTGATGAAAACAATGGTCTTGGTATGACACCTTTTACTTTTGCGTTGATGTTTGGACATAGGGATATAGTAGAGTTTTTAACAAAGAATTCTAAAAAAAGTTTTCTTAAAAAAATAGCTTTTAGTGTATTAAAAATTTTCAAAAAATAGTTAATAATTTATAATATATTAAAAATATATTTTATTTATTTAAAATTATCAAAAAATTCTATTATTAAATTATAAATTTTTAAAATTTTTTATTATAGAAATAAAAAATTTAAGCTAAATTAAAATAAATTCAAATAAAATTACCCCTAATTTTTTAATGAAAGGATAACAAATGTCTAACAAAACAGAAAAATTATGGGGTGGGCGTTTTGATTTACCTACAAATAAATTAGTTGAAGAATATACTGCTTCACTACCAGTTGAGCCAAGACTTGCTCCTTTTGATATACAAGGTAGTATAATTCACTGTACCATGCTTGCAAAACAAGGTATTATAAAAGACGATGAAGCAAAGACTATCATTAAGGGCTTAGAACAAGTTAGAGAAGAAATTCAAAATGGTACTTTTGTGTTTGATATAGCTGATGAGGATATTCATATGGCTGTAGAAAAAAGAATGACACAAATCGTAGGTCCAGTAGGTGGAAAACTTCACACCGCAAGAAGTAGAAATGACCAAACCACTCTTGATTCAAAAATTCATATGAGAGCAGTTATTAAAGAAGTATTAACTCAAATTACTACTTTGCAAGAAGAAATCGTCCATCAAGCTCAAAAAAATATCAAAGCTATTATGCCAGGTTATACGCATTTGCAAACGGGCCAGCCAGTGCTTTTTTCACATTGGATTATGGCGTATTTTTGGATGTTAAGTAGGGATTATTCTCGTTTTGAGGATTTATATAAAAGAATGAATGAGTGTCCTTTAGGAGCAGCTGCACTTGGTGGAACTACATTTAATATAGACAGACATTTTTGTGCCAAAGAACTAGGCTTTACTAAACCAACAGAAAATAGCATTGATAGTGTAAGTGATAGAGACCACATGGTTGAATTTACTGCTATTGCTGCAATGTGTTTCATGCACCTTAGTCGTTTTTGTGAAGAGCTTATACTTTTTTCAAGTCAAGATTTTAAATTTATAGAATTAAGTGATGATTTTTGTACCGGTTCAAGCATAATGCCTCAAAAGAAAAATCCTGATGTAGCTGAAAAAATGCGTGGTAAGACAGGTAGAATGTATGGTAATGTTATGGCAATGCTAACTATTATGAAAGGTATTCCATTAGCTTATAATACTGATATGAGTGAAGATAAGGCTCAAGTTTATGATTCTATGGATACTTTAATGGCAAGTTTAAAAATTATAACTCCTATGATAGAAAAAATGCAAGTAAATACTAATAATACAAGAGCAGCAGCTGCAAAAGGATTTTCAAATGCCACAGATATGGCTGATTATTTAGTAAGAAAAAATATACCATTTAGAGAAGCTCATAGTATAGTAGGTTCAGCTGTGAATTATTGTATTAAACACGGAAAAATGCTTGAAGAGCTTAGCATGGAAGAATTCCATCAATTTAATGAAAATATCCAAGAAGATATTTATGAAGCAATTGCTTTAGAAACTTGTATAGACGCAAGACTTTCTTATGGTGGTACAGGAACTAAAGTTGTATTAGAGCAAATTGAACATGCAAAAGAATTGTTGGATAAATGTAAAAAATAAACAATAAGGGCGAAGATTAGATGGATATTATTTTTATACTTCAACTTTTTATTATTTTTTCTATGATAGCCATAGGTGGTAGATATGGTGGTATAGGACTTGGGGTTGCAGGTGGGCTTGGTATGTGTATTTTGGTGTTAGTTTTTGGTATGCAACCAGCTTCACTTCCTGTGAGTGTTGTGTTTATTATACTTGCTGTGATTACTTGCGTGAGTGTTTTGCAAAGCGCAGGTGGGCTTGATTTGCTAGTAAAAATAGCTGAAAAAGCATTAAAGAAAAAACCTCAAGCTATTGTTTTTATGGGCCCATTAATCACATCCACATTTACAATATTTTGTGGTACTACTTATGTAGCTTTTTCTATTTATCCAGTGATTGCTGAAGTAGCTGCTCAAGCTAAAATTCGTCCTGAAAGACCACTTTCAGTTTCAGTTATAGCAGCAGGTATTGCAGTGGTAGCTTCTCCTATGAGTGCAGCCACTGCAGGTATGGTAGCCATTTTAGCCATTAGTGGTGTAGGACTTGTTCAAATATTAGCTGTGGTAATGCCAGCATTTTTAATTGGTGTTATATGTGCTTGTTTGAGCGTTTTTAAAAGAGGAAAAGAGCTTGAGCAAGATGAGGAATTTCAAAGAAGAGTAAGAGCAGGGGAATATCAGTTTTTAACCCAAGATAAACAAGAAGATAAACAAGAAACAGATCCTAAAGTAAAAAGAGCTTTATTAATATTTGCTTTGGGTATTTTAACCATTATTTTCTTTGGGACTTTTACAAATTTGTTACCTCACTATGAGCTTGCAAATGGTAAAATAGAAAGACTTTCTACCCCAAATTTAATTCAAATGATCATGCTTGCAACAGCTTGTTTAATTATGCTTTTTGCTAAAGTTCCTGCTAATAAACTTGGTGAAGCTTCTGTATTTAAATCAGGACTTATAGGCGTTGTAGGGGTTTTTGGTATAGCTTGGATGACAGGGACATTTTTTGAAGCTTACAAGCCTTTATTTAGTAATTCTTTATCACATATTGTAGAAGATTATCCATATTTATTTGGCGTGGCTTTATTTGCCTTTTCTATGGTGATTTTTTCTCCAGCTGCAACAGTAGCTGCTTTGATGCCCTTGGGTGTGAGTTTGGGAATTCCTCCTCAAATTCTTATCGTGCTTTATCCTTGTGTGAGTGGAGATTTTATAGTTCCAGGAGCTAATCAAATAGCTTGTGTGGCTTTTGATAGAACAGGCACAACAAAAATAGGAAAATTTGTGATCAATCACTCTTATTTAAGACCGGGTTTTTCTTTAATCATTGGTGCTGTTGTGAGTGCTTATTTTATATCGCAAATAGTTTTTTAGCTATTAAAGGCTATTTTTAAATTTTTGCAAATATCTATAGACGCTAGGTTCTGATATATTAAGTGACTTAGCAACTATAGGTATACTTCCTTTTATATTAAAAATTCCCTTTGAATGAAGCTTTTTAATAATCTCATCTTTTTGTTCAGTGCTTAAGCTATATCCTGAATTTAAATATTTTAAGTCTATGTTTTCAGCTAGAATATCTTCTATAGAATGACTAAGTGTTTCTATATTACTCACATTGTGTAAATTTACATTGTTTTGATTGTGAATATCTAATAAATCACTAAAATCATTAATTTTTTCTAGTTCTATGATTTTACTAATAGCATTTCTAAGTTCTGTGGTGTCGTGATTTATACATAAAATTCCTACAATTTTATTTTGGTTTTTTATAAAAAAGGTTGATCCAGTAACGATCTTAGACTTTCCAACCTTTGCTTTGTAATCACATAAAAAATCTTTGTTTAAATACTCTTTTTCTTGTACAAGCTCACTCGCAAAAGAGGTTAATGGAGAATTGATTGTCCTTCCGCTAATATGATTATTTGCAATGGCTGCTATATATGAACCCTCAGGTGAAATCACATGAAAAACTATTTCATACTGATCTCCAAGAACTTGCCCTAAAAATTGAGTGAGTTTGATAAATAATTCTTTTTGTTGTTCATCCATGATCTAGACCTTTTTGTTGTTTTTTGTTATTTTACAAAATATTTTCATCAAAGTTGTTAATATTTACAACAATAAAAAAAATTATTATTATGATAAAAAAATATTGACAATTTATTATTATGATGATAATATTATATTATGATTTCATTTAAACACAAGGAGTATACATGGCAAATTATCCAAAGGCTATAGGACCATATTCAGCTTATAGAGAAGCTAATGGTTTGTTATTTATTTCAGGACAACTTCCTATTAATCCACAAAGTGGAAACATAGAAAGTGAAGATGTAAAAGAACAAACAAGACAATCATTGTTAAATATCAAGGCTATATTAGAAGAAAATAATCTTTATTTTAATAATGTAGTTAAAACGACTTGCTTTTTAGCAAATATTGATGATTTTTTGGCTTTCAATGAGGTTTATTCTGAATTTTTCGCAGCTCCATATCCTGCAAGAAGTGCTTTTGCGGTAAAAGATCTTCCTAAAGGAGCAAAAGTGGAGATAGAGGTTATTGCTCATAAAGGATAGAGCATGTTGGGTTTATTTTTTGCAGGATGTTCTGTATTTTTACTTGTTTTTATGCTCTATAAAAAAATCAACGCCCATATGGCGTTGCTTTTAAGTGGTTTATTCTTGCTAGCTTTAGCAGGAATTTTTGGACTTTCTCCTATCATTAGTGAAAAGCAATCTTTGCATTTAGGACTTTTTGATATTTTCCAAGTTGTTAATACAAATATGTCAAGCACTCTAGCAGGGCTTGGGCTTACTTTGATGTGTATAGCGGGATTTTCTGCTTACATGGATCATGTGGGCGCAAGTTATGCTTTATTTAAAGTGTTTGAAAGACCTTTAAAGGCAGTAAAATTACCTTATGTTCTATTGCTAGTTTCATATTTTGTAATCCAGTTTTTAGTGCTCTTTATACCTTCACATGCAGGTTTGGCGCTTTTGCTTATGGTTACAATGTATCCTATTTTAGTGCGCTCAGGCGTTTCTAAGCTTTCTGCGCTTTCAATTATCGCTATTTGTCAATACATTGACCATGGCCCAGGCAGTGGTAATGTGATTATGGCCTCAGAAAAAGCCAAAATTGACCCTGCAATTTATTTTGTTCATTACCAACTCCCTACAACTGTACCTATTATTATTGCTGTGGGTATTGCGATTTATTTTTGCTCAAAATATTTTGATAAAAAAGAAAATTTTGTTTTTAATCGTGATGAGATAGAAAAAGAGTTATCAGAAAATGATAGCAAAAAAGAAGAGGTGAAAAAACCACCTAGAATTTATGCGATTTTACCTATTATACCTTTAGTGTTAATTTTGGGCTTTAGTAGTGTTTTAGATAGTATTATGGTGTTAATGGGATTTACTACCATGGAAGAAGTTAAAGCAGCTTCATCTACTGCAATTAGAATGAATGTACCGGTTGCTATGATGATTTCAACTTTTATAGCAATTATTTTTGAAATCATTCGTTATAAAAGTTTAATTGATACTTTAAATTCTATCATGGTATTTTTCAAAGGTATGGGACATTTGTTTGTAATCACAGTTTCTTTGATCGTTTGTGGCCAAGTTTTTGCAAGTGGCCTTTTATCGGTTGGCTTTGTAGATACTTTAATAGATTTTGCAAAAGATGCAGGTTTTGGAGTACTTGCTATCATCATAGCAGTTTCTATTTTACTTGCTGTGTGCGCATTTTTAATGGGTTCAGGAAATGCAGCATTTTTTTCTTTTGCACCACTCATTCCAAATATAGCAAAATCTTTTGGAGTTGAAACTATAACTATGATAGCACCTATCCAAATCATGACAGGTTTTGGTAGATGTGTTTCACCTATTGCACCAGCTATTTTGGCAATTTCAGCTATGGCTAAAGTAAATCCATTACAAGTTGTAAAAAGAACAGCTATTCCTATGCTTGTAGCTGCTATTGTTAATGTGATTATGACTTATGTTTATTTGTAAAAAGGACTTAAAATGAATAATAAAACTAAATTAATCCACCTAGGAAGAGGCGATCAAAACGCTGAAGCAAGATCAGTTAATCCAACCTTAATGCGTGCATCAACCATACTTTTTAAAGATCATGCTACTTGGCAAAAATACCGCGAGCTAAGAAAAAATGAGCGTGTTTTAAGTTATGGTGCTAGAGGAACAGCTACAAATTTTGAACTTGAAAAACTTATTTGTGAGCTTGAGGGTGGTTATAGAGCACAACTTTTCCCAACAGGGCTTGCAGCATTAGCTATGGTGCTTTTAAATTATGCTAGTAAAGATGCTCATTTTTTAATCACTGATGCTATTTATGGACCTGTTAGAACAATTTGTGATTTATTTTTAACTAAAATGGGCGTAGAAATTGACTTTTTAAAAGCTGATGCTTCTGATGTAGAGGAAAAAATCAAACCAAACACAAAATTAATCCTTTGTGAAAGCCCAGGTTCTATACTTTATGAAATCATAGACTTACCAAAACTTTGCGAAATTGCGCACAAACATAACATACCAGTAGCGATTGATAATACTTATTCAAGTGGGTATTTTTTAAACCCGCTTGAGCTTGGAGTGGATATTTCAGTAATTGCAGCGACTAAGTACTTAAGCGGGCATTCAGATGTTACTATGGGTATAGTAGTGATTAATGAAAAAGAATGGAAAAATTTTGACAAATTACCAGAAGCTTTAGGATTTACTACAAGTCCTGATGATGCTTATTTAGTGCTTCGTGGTATGAGAACTTTAGATGTAAGAATGAGGGCTCATGAAAAAAGTGCAGATGAGGTAGTAGAGTTTTTACAAAGTAGAAAAGAAGTTAAAACAATTTTTTATCCAAAATTAAAAACTCATCCAAACCATGAAGTTTTTATGCGTGATCATAAAGGCGCTAATGGTATGGTAACAATTGAATTTGCAGATGGCATTTCTAAAGAACAAGCCGTTAAATTTGTAGATAATTTAGAGTATTTTTCAATCGGTGCAAGCTGGGGTGGATATGAGAGTTTAGCTACTGTTACTACTCCGCCAAGAACAGCAACAGATTGGAGTGCTAGAGGGCCTTTTGTGAGATTTCATATAGGTCTTGAAGATAGTAAGGATTTGATTGCTGACTTAAAACAATCATTTGAAAAAATAAATTTTAAAGGATAAAACATGGGTGTGAGTGTATTTGATATGAGGTTGCTTCAAGATTCTTGGAGCACTCCTGCAATGAGAGCTATTTTTAGCGAGGAAAATAGGATTCAAAAATGGCTTGATGTAGAAGCTGCCCTGGCAAAAGCTCAAGCAAAATTTGGCATTATCCCTAATGAAGCAGCTATAGAAATAGCTAAAAAAGCTCATTATAAATTTATGGATATGGATTTTATTTTTGCTGAATTTAAAAAGACTAAACACCCTTTAGTGCCTACTGTTAGAGGTTTGGAAAAAGCTTGCGAAAATGGTCTTGGCGAATATGTGCATTTTGGTGTAACAACACAAGATATCATTGACACAGGCATAGTTTTACAATTTAAAGAAGCTATGGCTTTAATCAAACAAGATTTAAAAGATATAGCTAAAAATTTAGCAAAAATCGCAAAAGAGCATAAGAACACTGCAATGATGGGAAGAACTTTAGCTTTACAAGCTTTACCTATAACTTTTGGACACAAAGTTGCAATTTGGCTAAGTGAGCTTAATCGTCACTATGAAAGAATTATCGAACTTGAAAAAAGATTATATGTAGGATTAATCGTAGGTGCAGTGGGAACTAAAGCAAGCTTAAGTGACAAGGCTAATGAAGTAGAAAAACTTACTTTAGAAAGTTTAGGTTTAGAGGTTCCTGACATCTCATGGCAACCAGCAAGAGATCGTTTTATTGAGCTTGGTTATGTTTTAGGTAATATCAACGCAACCTTTAACAAAATAGCACATCAACTTTTAATTTTAGCTCATAATGAAATCGATGAAATTGCTGAGCCTTTTGGAAAAGGTCAAGTAGGAAGTTCTACTATGCCTCATAAAAGAAATCCTGCAGTAAGTGAAAACGCAGTGACTGTAAGTAATGCCCTAAGAGCTAATATTGCAATTTTAAGTGATATAGAAAGACATGAGCATGAAAGAGATGGTCAAGTTTGGAAAATGGAATGGAAGCTTTTACCAGAAGCATTTTTAATGCTTTCAGTAGTATTAGCAAATATGAAATTTGTTTTTGATGATTTAGAAATTAAAAAAGACAAAATGTTAAAAAATCTTGATACGCTTAATGGCTTTGTATTGGCAGAACGCGTGATGTTTGCTTTAAGTGATCATTATGGTAAGCAACATGCACATGAAATTGTTTATGAAAATGCTATGAGAGGTATAGAAAATCATAAAACTTTTAAAGTTGTTTTACTTGAAGATGAGCGTGTAAGTAAGGTTTTAAGTGAAAAAGACATTGATGTTTTAATGGATGCTACAACTTATGTAGGTTATGCGCCAAAATTAGTTGATGAGTTCTTAGAAAAAATCGCTAATGCACCAATTCTAAAGTAGGAAAAAATGTATTTAAGTGAAAAACTAGCCGAATTTATCGTAAATTTAGATTATGAAGCTATTCCTAGTGAAGTAAAACAAAGAGCAAAAGAGCTTATGCTTGATGCACTAGGAACAGCCCTAGCTGCTAAAAATGAAGCTTGTGTTTTAAATGCAACTAAGGCTTTTGAAGCTTTAAGCGTAAATCCTAGTGAAAAAATTTGGAGTGGGGATAAAAAGCTTGATGTGATTTATACTGCGATGGTAAATGCTATTGCAGCGCATGCCCTTGATTTTGATGATACTCATACTGAAGCTATTTTGCACGCTAGTGCTATTTTAACCCCGCTTTGTTTAACTTATGGATTTAGTGTAAGTAAAGATGGAAAGAAAGTTTTAAAAGCCTTTATTATTGGTTGGGAAATTGCTGCTAGAGTGGGTATAGCAAGTAAAGGAAGTTTCCACAAATGTGGCTTTCATACTACAGCTATAGCAGGAATTTTTGGTAGTGTGGCTGCAAGTTGTGTTTTGCTTGATTTAAACAAAGAACAAATCATCAATGCACTAGGTTTAGCAGGAAGTTTTGCAAGCGGGGTAAATGAATTTTTATCTAATGGATCTAATTCTAAAGTTTTACACATAGCTAATGCTTTGAAAAATGGAATTTTGGTAGCAAATTGCGCAAAAGCTAATATGAGTGGTCCTTTGAGTATATTTGAAGGAAGGGATAATGTCTTTAGAACTTTTGGCTTAGAAGATGAATGTGATAAAAATGAACTTTGTAAGGGGTTGAATGAAATTTGGCAAGTAATGCAAGTTTCGTTAAAACCTTATCCAAGTTGTCATTTTGCACATGGGCTTATTGATTGTGCTATGAGTTTAAGAAATGATGGCTTAAAAGCGCAAGATATCAAAAGTTTGCATTGCTTTGTAGATGAAGTGCCAATTTCATTTATCTGTGATCCAATAGAA
Organism: Campylobacter sp. CNRCH_2016_3089; assembly: GCF_025772505.1. Classification (NCBI taxonomy): domain Bacteria; kingdom Pseudomonadati; phylum Campylobacterota; class Epsilonproteobacteria; order Campylobacterales; family Campylobacteraceae; genus Campylobacter; species Campylobacter sp. CNRCH_2016_3089. The sequence goes on along the minus strand of NZ_JAKMSF010000002.1, from coordinate 158,420 downwards.
GCAAAATACACTCCACAAAGTGCTTATGCGGCCAAATTTTCCATGCCTTTTTTAATGGCTTTAGCGTTTTTTGATGGCAAAATTACTTTAAAATCTTATGAAAATTTAAATAGAGCTGAACTAATAGAATTTGCTAGAAAAATTAGCTATGAGAAGAAAAAATCTAGCGGTTTCCCTAAATACTTTCCAGGACATTTAGAAGCTGTTTTAAATGATGGAAGAGTAATTAAAAAAGATGTGTTTATAAATAAAGGAAATTTTGATAATCCTTTAAGTTTTGATGAATTAAAAGATAAATTTCTTTCTAATGCTAGCATAGCACTTTCTTTAGAAAAGGCTGAGGAATTAGTCAAAAAGCTTCAAAATTTAGAAAATCTAAATGATTTTGATTTCTAGCAATCTCATTTTTTGAGATTGCTTATTATTTTAAAAAATAAATAATTGAATTTTTTATATAATGTCTTATCTTAGTTTTTGTAAGGAAAAACATGACTTTAGATACATTAAAAGACAATGAAGAAGCCTTTATAGTAGGCTTTGAAGCAGATAAACAACTCCAAGCAAGACTTTTTAGTTTTGGTTTTGCAAAAAACAAAAAAGTTAAAAAAATTCGCTCTTCTATAGCAAATTCTACTATTATGGTAGAACTTGATACAACTTGCGTGATTTTACGCTCAAGTGAAGCAAAAATAATACAAATTTCAAAAGAGTTTTAATGAAAGAAATCATCGTTGCTTTAGTAGGTCAGCCAAATGTTGGTAAAAGTTTATTAATTAACGCACTTTGTAAAGCTAATATGAAAGTTGGAAATTTTAGCGGTGTTACGGTTGAAAAGGCTGAGGCTATATTAATTTATAAAAATTATGAGTTTAAATTTATAGATTTACCAGGAACTTATGCATTAGATGGTTATAGCGAAGAAGAAAAAATTACAAAAGATTTTTTAAAAAAGGGTAAATTTGATCTTGTAGTAAATGTGCTTGATTCTACAAATTTAGAGCGTAATTTGATTTTGAGCGCATCTTTAATAGAAGCTAAAATCAAAATGATTATGGCTTTAAATATGCAAGATGAAGCTAAAAATGAAGGTTTTAGTATAGATTTTAAAATTTTATCCCAACTTCTAAATACACCTTGTCTTGGCGTGTGTGCTAAAACTAAAGAAAATCTAAATGCACTTTTGGATTTAATCATTTCAACCCATGAAGCTAAATTTGAAGCTAAAGAGCGTGTTTATAGTGATATCATAGAAGAAGAACTTGCAAAAATAAGTGAATTTTTAAATCAAAATGAAATTACTTATTTAGATTTTTCTACAAAAGATTTAGCGATAGCTTTGCTTAAAAATGAAGTTAATATAGTCATTTCGCATGCTTTGAGAAAAATACTTGATGAAGCTTTAGAAAAAATTTACATGGTATATCATAGCAAAGATATGGAAAGTATTTTTAAAGAAGAGCTGATTGCTTTTGCAAATGGTATATGTGTTAAGGTTTTAAGCAAGAGTGTTAAGTATAAAAATCATACTAAAGAAATAGATTCTATTTTAATTAATAAATTTTTAGGAATTCCTATATTTTTGTTTTTTATGTGGGCTTTATTTCAACTAACCTTTACTTTAGGTCAAATCCCTATGGATTATATAGAAATGTTTTTTGCTAATTTAGGTGATATGGTAAAAAATAATATTAGCAATGAATTTATCGCTTCAGCCTTAGCTGATGGTGTTTTAGGTGGGGTTGGTGCGGTTATAACTTTTTTACCAAATATTATGATTTTATTTTTTGGTATAGCCTTGCTTGAAACAACTGGATATATGGCTAGGGTTGCATTTTTATTAGATGGAATTTTATACAAATTTGGCTTACATGGTAAAAGTTTTATCCCTTTAATCACGGGTTTTGGCTGTTCAGTACCTGCATTTATGGCTACAAGAACTTTAAAAAATAAAAAAGATAGACTATTAACTCTTTTTATTATTAATTTTATGAGTTGTGGCGCAAGACTTCCTGTATATGTGCTTTTTGTTGGAGTGTTTTTTCCTACTGATGTGGCGGGAAATTATCTTTTTGGGATTTATCTTTTGGGTGCGTTTTTGGGTTTGATTGCAGCTAAGATTTTAAGAATGAGCGCTTTTAGAGGACAAGATGAACCTTTTGTAATGGAAATGCCAAAATATAGAATGCCAAATTGGAATTTGGTATGGTTTATGGTGTTTAACAAAGCCAAAATGTATTTAAAAAAAGCAGGAACATTTATTTTGATAGCTTCTTTGCTTATTTGGTTTGCGAGTAATTTTCCTGCACAAGAAAATAATACTCAAGATGCTTTAACTCAAGAACTTCAGATAGAAAATAGTTATCTTGGACAATTTGGCAAAGCAATAGAGCCTATTTTTGCACCACTTGGCTTTGATTGGAAACTTAGTGTATCTTTGGTAAGTGGTTTAGCGGCTAAAGAAGTGATGATTTCTACTATGGGTGTGCTTTATTCTTTAGGTGATGAAGTTGATGAGACAAGTTTAAATTTACAAGAAGCCATAAAAGAAAACATCCCTTTTAGCACAGCAGTAGCTTTTATACTTTTTGTTATGATTTATAATCCTTGCTTTGCAGCAACTATAGTTTTTGCTAAAGAAGCAGGAAATAAAAAGTATGTATGGTATCTTTTTATATTCACATCTTTATGTGCATATTTGATCGCTTTTTTTGGGATTAATATTACTAAATTGATAATTTAATCATCTTTATGATGATTAAATTTCCATTTTTTGCTCTAAAGAGTGTTGCCAAAAGGCTGTTTCAAGTCTTATAGTAGTATAAAAAATTTCGTTTAATTTTTTAAATTTTTCTTCACTAATGCTATTTGTATAAGAATTAAAAAAGTCTTTAAATTCTTTAATTTCATCTTGAAATTCTTTACCTGCATAGGTTAAAATCCACTCTTTGTAAGGATGATTTTCTAAGCTTTTTTCATTAAGTCCTTTATAAATTTCTTCCCCTATATATGCATATCCTATAGCACAAGCACTCAAAGCACACAGCATATCCAAATAATCTCCATTTTGTCCCACACTTAGTAAGTATCTTGTATAAGCAATATTAGTTAAACTTTCATCTTTATAGTCAAGTTTTTCTACATCAATACCTAGTTTTAAAATACTTCTGTGAAGTTCTAATTCTCCTTCTAAAGTGTAGTTTTGATTTTTAATGGCAAATTGAATTTCTTTAGCGTTATTTGCATTTAAAGCAAGCAGGGCATAGCATTTTGCATAATTATTTAAAAAAATATAATCTTGTTTAAGATAAAACAAAAATGTATCTTTTTCTAAAGTACCATTTTGAAGTTTTTTTACAAATTCATGATGGATGTATTGTTCCCAAGTTTTTTTATTTTCTTTTATAAGTTTATCCAAAAGCATAAATTTCCTTTGCTAAAATTTAAGCTTTTATTTAAACACAGATAATTAAATTTTTCGTAATAATCTTTAATTTTTAACTTTTTAAACAAGAAATTTATTTTTTTATTGTAAAATGCGTTTTAATTTTTTAAACTAGGAGATAAAAATGGCAATTTTTGATGATGTAAAAAAAGTAGTTGTTGAGCAACTTAGTGTTGATGAAGATGCAGTTAAAATGGAATCTAAAATCATTGAAGATTTAGGTGCTGACTCTTTGGATGTTGTTGAATTAGTTATGGCTTTAGAAGAAAAATTTGATGTGGAAATTCCAGACAGTGATGCTGAAAAACTAGTAAAAATCGAAGATGTTGTTAATTATATAGAAAATCTTCAAAAATAATTTTAATTTTTAATAAGGAGTGCGGTTTGAAACGCGTTGTAGTAACAGGTATAGGAATGATCAATGCTCTTGGCTTAGACAAAGATAGCTCATTTAAAGCAATTTGTGATGGCAAAAGTGGCGTTGATAAAATCACTCTTTTTGATACCACTGATTTTCCAGTGCAAATTGCTGCTGAAGTAAAAAATTTTGATCCTTTAAGTGTCTGTGATGCTAAAGAGGTTAAAAAAATAGATCGTTTTATACAACTTGGTATTAAAGCAGCAAGAGAAGCTATGGAAGATGCTAAATTTGATGAAACTTTAAACAAAGAAGAATTTGGTGTAGTTTCAGCAGCTGGTATAGGTGGTTTACCAAATATAGAAAAAAATTCCGTTACATGCGCACAGCGTGGACCACGCAAAATAACTCCTTTTTTCATACCATCAGCTTTGGTTAATATGCTTGGTGGGATTGTATCAATCGAGCATGGATTACAAGGACCAAATATCTCATGCGTGACTGCTTGTGCAGCAGGAACTCATGCTATAGGCGAAGCATATAAAAGCATAGCTTTAGGCAATGCAGATAAAATGCTTGTAGTAGGTGCTGAAGCAGCTATTTGTGCTGTAGGTATAGGTGGCTTTGCTGCTATGAAAGCTCTTTCTACTAGAAATGATGATCCAGCTAAGGCTTCAAGACCATTTGATAAAGAAAGAGATGGTTTTGTAATGGGTGAGGGTGCTGGTGCTTTAGTGTTTGAAGAGTATGAGGCTGCTAAAAAGCGTGGAGCTAAAATTTATGCTGAGTTGGTAGGTTTTGGCGAAAGTGCAGATGCACATCATATCACTTCACCTACTTTAGAAGGGCCATTGCGTGCTATGAAAAAAGCCTTAAAAATGGCAGGAAATCCAAAAGTAGATTATATTAATGCACACGGAACTTCTACTCCAGTAAATGATAAAAATGAAACAGCAGCTATCAAAGAACTTTTCAAAGATCAAATTCCTTTAGTTAGTTCTACAAAAGGTCAAACAGGACATTGTTTAGGTGCTGCTGGTGCTATTGAAGCTGTTATTTCTTTAATGGCACTTGATCAAGGTGTATTACCGCCAACTATCAATCAAATCGTAGCAGATGAAAATTGCGATCTTGACTATATACCAAATACTGCAAGAAAAAGCGAAGTTAATGTTGTAATGAGCAATTCTTTTGGTTTTGGTGGAACAAATGGCTGTGTGATTTTCAAAAAAGTAGATTAATATGGCTTCTTATTTAGATTTTGAAAAAAATATTCAGCAAATTGATGAAGATTTAGCAAATGCTAAAATCAAAGGCGATGATGAAGCAGTAAAAATTTTAGAAAAAAACCTTGAAAAAGAAACTCAAAAAGTTTATAAAAATTTAAGTGATTACCAACGCTTACAGCTTGCAAGACATCCTGATCGTCCTTATGCGCTTGATTATATTCAAGCTATATTAAGTGATGCTTATGAAATCCATGGTGATCGTGCTTTTAGAGATGATCCTGCTATTGTGTGTTATGCAGGTTATATAGGTGGGAAAAAAATTATTGTTATAGGTGAGCAAAAAGGTAGAGGTACTAAAGATAAACTTCATAGAAATTTTGGTATGCCTCATCCTGAAGGTTATAGAAAAGCTCTAAGAGTAGCAAAAATGGCTGAAAAATTTGACATACCGGTGTTATTTTTAGTGGATACTCCAGGTGCTTACCCAGGAGTGGGTGCTGAAGAGCGTGGTCAAAGTGAGGCTATAGCTAGAAATTTATATGAGTTAAGCGCCCTTAAAACAATCACTATAGCAGTAGTTATAGGTGAAGGTGGAAGTGGTGGTGCTTTGGCTATAGGAGTAGCTGATAAACTTGCTATGATGAAAAATTCAGTTTTCTCTGTGATTTCACCTGAGGGTTGTGCTGCTATTTTATGGAATGATCCATCAAAAAGTGAAGCTGCTACTAAGGCGATGAAAGTAACTGCTGATGATTTAAAAACTCAAGGTTTAATAGATGATGTTATCGAAGAGCCAATGAGTGGAGCTCATAGAGATAAAGAAAATGCGATTAAAAATTTAAGTGATTATGTCTTAAAAGCTATAGAAGAGTTAGAACAATACGATAAACGTGAATTAGCTGCATTAAGAATGCAAAAAATCTTTAAATTTGGTGCTTTTGCTGAATGATTTGCATTTTTATGCAAATTTCAACTTTTTTTAAAAAAACTATTGTATAATTACAACTTCAATTCAGTGGTTGGATAGCTCAGTCGGTAGAGCAGCAGACTGAAAATCTGCGTGTCGGCAGTTCGATTCTGCCTCTAACCACCATCTTCATTTTCTATTATAAAAATCATCTAATTTTTGAAGTTCATTTTCACTAAATCCTGCTTGTATTCTAGCTGTTTTATTATATACTTTTCCTAAAAGATTAAATTCTTTATATTTGGCACAAAGATCCATATAATCATCATTTTCATTTTTTGCATAATTCCACCAAAAATCTCCTTTATTTACATGTTTAATCTCATCATTTAATATAATGGTAAAAATTTCACCAAATAAACTTTTTATAGGATGATTAGTTGTGTTTAATTTTTCTAAGACAAAAGGATTGGCATCAAGTCCTTTTGCTTCAAGTCCTCTATGCACTATGCCCATTCTGTGAGCAAGATTATCTTTGGTTAAAAATAAGGCTTTTTCAAGATTATCATGGGCATAGAAATCTCCATATTTAAAACCAAGTTCATTTAAAGTTTTTTCTAAAAGTAAAAAATGCTTAATTTCCTCATCAGCTACCTCAAGCCAATCTTGATAAAATTTCAATGGCAAATTTTTAAATCTATAACTAGCATCTAAGGCCAAATTTATAGCACTATATTCTATATGTGCAACTGAATGTAATATTTTAGCTAAAGATAAAGTACTATTTGCTTCTTTTGGACGCCTTATTTTCATAGGATGAAGGATTTTAACTTGTGAGTTTTCACAAATGATCGCTTCATGTGAATGATTAAAATCATACAAATTAGATTTAAAATTTTCATAAAATTCATTAAATAATTCAATCTTTTTGAAAATATCTTTGTGATATAAAATTTTTTCTAATTCTTTAAAGAAATTTCTTTTCATTTTTAAACCTTGTTAAATATTATATAAGATAAAAAAGTATAATATAAAAATTTTGAAAATTTAAAAAGGTTTGCTAAAAATATGTTTAATGTCATACATGCTCTTTTTTTTAGAGAGTTAAAGACAAGATTTGGTATTAATAAATATTTGGGCTATTTTTGGGTAATCGGAGAGCCTATGATGGTGGTTTTGGTAATCACTTCCATTATAACAGCTATTAGAGAATTTCATCATCAAATCATGCCTGAAGGTGTTTCTATCTTTTTGTTTTTAGCAGTAGGAATTATACCTTTTTTTATGTTTAGAAGTATTATTACTCAGCTTTTAAATGGCATAGGTGCTAATCTAGCTCTTTTTGCTTATAAACCTATTCGTCCCATACATGTTTTTATTGCAAGAGCACTGCTTGAGTTTTGTATCTATTTTACTATTTTTATTTGTGTAATGTTTTTAGCAGGTTGGTTTTTGCATATGCAAGTTATACCTAAGCATTTTTTAGAAGTGATGTTTTCATTCTTTTTGCTTGTAGTATTTGGTTTTGCTATGGGAATGTGTTTTGCTATAGCAGGACATTTTGCAGAGCCTTTAAAAATGGCTTTAAATTATTTAAATATAGTTTTATATTGGACAGCTTTGGTGGTATTTCCTATATGGATAGTTCCAAAACCTATTTTAGACATTTTGTATTACAATCCACTTTTACATATTATGGAGCTTTTAAAATATAATTTTTTTCAAAATTATCCATTGCTTGATGATTATAATTACTATTATCCTATTGCATGTTTAAGTGTGATTTTGTTTTTAGGATTGTTTTTTTATTATTTTACTAGAGAAAAGTTGATAGCGGTGCGATGATAAAATTAGTTAATTTAACCAAATCTTTTCCTTTACGCAATGGTGGAAGGCATTATGTTTTTAAAAACTTAAGTTTTGAGTTCCCTGAAAATTGCAGTATAGGTTTAATGGGACGCAATGGTGCTGGAAAATCAACCTTAATGAAACTTTTAAGCGGCTCCTTGCTTCCTGATAGAGGCAAGATTATCACTAATAAAAAATTATCTTGGCCATTAGGTTTAGCAGGTGCGTTTCAACACAGACTTTCAGCAAGAGATAATGCACGCTTTGTGGCTAGAGTATATGGTTATAAAGGAAAGGCTTTAGAGGAAAAGATTAAATTTGTGGAAGATTTTGCTGAGCTCGGTAAATTTTTTGATGAGCCTATGAATACTTATTCAGCAGGTATGAGTGCTAGAATATCTTTTGGCTTAAGTATGGCTTTTGATTTTGATTATTATTTAATTGATGAAGCAGGTGCTGTGGGAGATCCTAAATTTAGAGAAAAAAGCTCTAAAATCTATAAAGAAAAATTAAGTAGGTCAAAAGTTATCATGGTTTCACACAATGTAGCTGAAATTAAACAATGGTGTGATAAAATTATATTCATGCAAGATGGACAAGCTACTATATATGATGATGTAGATGAGGGTATAGCGGTGTATCAAGGAAAAATAAATGCAAAATGAGTTATTAAAAAAACTTAAAAATTTAAAGATACTTAATTCTTTTAAAATAGTGTTGATTTTGACAGCATTTGTTGTATTTTATTATGTTTTTATAGCAGCAAATCGCTATGTGAGTGAAAGTGTTTTAAGTGTGAAATCAACGACAGGAGATAGCGGAGCTATTACTGGAATTGCCGCATTTTTGACTAATAATTCTTTTTCAAGCGAGGATATTAATTATTTAAAATCTTATATTCATTCTTTAGATATGTTAAATATCTTAGAAGAAAAAGTTCAAATTCGTGAGTTATATCAAAAACAAAAACTTGATTTTTTTTATAATATTTCCTCATCAGCCAATCAGGAAGAGTTTTTAAAGTATTATCAAAACCGTGTTAAAATTACTCAAGAAAACTCAGCTAATGGGCTTTTGCGTGTAGAAGTTGAAGGTTTTGACCCACAAAGTGCACATTTGATAGCTTCAACTATAGTTAAAGAAAGTGAAAAATTTATCAATGAAATTTCACACAAAGCCGCAAGAGATCAAATGCAATTTGCTGAAGAAGAACTTTTGCAGTTTAAAAAAAGATATCAAAAGGCTAAAGATGAGCTTTTAGCTTTTCAAAACAAATATGGAGTATTTGATCCACTCAAACAAGCAGAAGGGACCCTAAAACTCATAGCTGAACTTGAATCAAAAATAGCAGCTAAAGAAGCTGAGCTTTTAATGATGCAAAGCTATATAAATGATAATGCACCACAAATTGTTACTATAAAAAGTGAAATCACAGCCTTAAAAAAACAACTTCAAAAAGAAAAATCCAAAGTTTCATCGCCAAAATCCTCTCAAAAACTCAACGATCTTGCAGCTAAATTTCAAGATCTAACCATAGAAGCAGGTTTTGCAGAAAGTGCTTATACAGCTGCATTAAAAGCTTATGAGAGTGCTAGAATAGAAGCTTTAAGAAAGATAAAACAAGTGGTTATAGTGCAAAGCCCAAGTTTACCTCAAAGTGCTAAATACCCAGAAGCTTTGTATAATATACTCACAGCTTTTATGATTTTATCTTTGATTTATGGAATTGTTAAATTTATTAAAATGATTATAGAGGAGCATAGATACTAATGAGAAAGATATTTTTACTTTTACTTTTACCTTTGTTTTTATTTTCAGCAGTAGATGTTTCTCAAATTGCAAAAATTCAAAATCAACCGTTAACTCCATCTTTAGAGCCACAAATTATAAATTATGATAACAATCAAAGTGATTTTAACCAAACTCAAGCTCCGATAACTAAAGTTTTTGGTGCACATTTGTTTAATGGAAACTTTACTAAATTTACTCAACATGTTTATAATCCTGACTATAAATTAGCAGTAGGCGATAGGATTAATGTAAAAATTTGGGGTGCAGTAGAGTTTATACAAACTTTAACAGTAGATTCTCAAGGAAATATTTTTATACCAAAAGTGGGTGCGATTAATCTTTTGGGTGTGAAAAATAGTGCTTTAGTTCAAGTTATTACAAAAGCTATTAATAAAATCTATAAAAGTAATGTCTATGTATATGCAGATATGGATATTTACCAAAATGTATCAGTTTTTGTCACAGGAAATGTAAATCAACCTGGTCTTTATCAAGGACTAAGTTCAGATTCTATCATACAGTATTTAGATAAAGCAAGTGGAATTAATCTAGAATATGGTAGTTTTAGAGATATTCAAATTTTAAGAGATAATAAAGTCATTAAAAAAGTAGATTTGTATGATTTTTTACTTAAAGGTCAGCTTGATCTTTTTCCTTTTAGAATGGGTGATGTGATCTTAGTAGGTAGTGTACAAAAGTATGTTTTTGTAGAAGGAGATGTGCAAAAACCTTTTAGATTTGAACTAAGTAATGATATTTTAAATTTAGAAGATATAGCCAAAGTTGCAGGAGCTAAACCTATAGTAACTAATGCTGTTGTAAAAAGCTATAGAGATGATCATAAATTACATGTGGATGCTTACAGCAAAAAGCAATTTTTAGGCGTGAAATTATATAATGGTGATGAGATAGAATTTAGACCTGATTATACCGCACAAAATATTAGCATTAGTATAGAAGGTGAGCATAGTGGTTTGCACTCAGTAGTGATAAAAAAAGGCACAACTTTAGCTGAACTTGCTAAAATGATTACAGTTAATGATCAATCAAACATCAATGCCTTGCAAGTTTTTAGAAAAAGTGTAGCAGCTACCCAAAAACAACTTATTGAAGCCCAACTTAAAGAGCTTGAAACACTAGCTCTAACAAGCTCTTCAGTCAATGCTGAGCAAGCTAGCATTAGAGCTACTCAAGCTAAAACGATTTTAGAATTTATTGCGCGTGCAAAACAAGCTCAACCAAAAGGACAAATCGTTATAGATAATGTCAAAGCGTATAATTCTATAGTACTAGAAGAAGGTGATGTAGTGAATGTGCCTAGTAAAAATAATCTTGTTTTAGTTCAAGGTGAAGTTTCTATACCAGGTGCGTTTGTATATATGGATAAAGAAAAACTAAGATATTATATCAACTTAGCGGGTGGTTTTAGTGATAGGGCTGATATATCAAGAGTTTTAGTAATTAATGCTAATGGTAAAGCAACTAAATACAGCGGTAGAAGTTCAGCAGATATCAAAGCGGGAGATTCTATTTTAGTTTTACCAAAAGTAGATAGTCAAAATCTCCAAATTTTTAGCATGCTAACACAAATTTTATATCAAATAGCTATTGCAACTAATGTAGTGTTAAATATATAGGAATTTAGATGAGCCAAATAGATGCGATTAAAATAGCCAAAGAAGTTTTTGAGATAGAGTCAAAAACGATTTTAGATTTATGTGATAATTTAGATGAAGATTTTAATAAAGCCATCGAGTTGATTTTATCTATCAAAGGTAGATGTGTAGTAAGCGGTATGGGTAAATCAGGACATATAGGAGCTAAGATAGCTGCGACTTTAGCTAGTACAGGCACTCCAAGTTTTTTTATGCACCCAGGTGAAGCATTACATGGAGATCTTGGTATGCTTACAAGCGAGGATGTGCTTTTGGCTATTTCAAATTCAGGAGAAACTGAAGAGGTTTTAAAACTTATACCTGTGATTAAAAAAAGAAAAATTCCTTTGATCGTCATGGCAGGAAATCAAAATTCTACTTTAGCTAAACAAGCAGATATTTTTATAAACATAGCAGTAAAAAAAGAAGCTTGCCCACTTCAGCTTGCTCCAACTTCTTCTACTACGGCCACTTTAGCTATGGGTGATGCTATAGCAGTAGCTTTGATGAGAGCAAGGAATTTTAGGCCTGATGATTTTGCTTTATTTCACCCAGGAGGAAGCTTGGGTAGAAAGCTTTTGACTAGGGTGGGTGATTTGATGGTGTCAAGTAATCTACCCATGGTAAGCCCTGAGAGTGAATTTAATGAGTTAGTTAATGTGATGACTAGTGGTAAGTTAGGGCTTTGTATAGTACTTGAGAATGAAAAACTAGTTGGAATCATCACAGATGGGGACTTAAGAAGAGCTTTAAGGGCAAACGGTAAGCCAAGATTTGATTTTAAAGCTAAAGAAATCATGAGCGATAGTCCAAAAACCATAGAAGCAAGTGCTATGGCAAGCGAGGCAGAAGAGCTTATGTTAAAATATAAAATTAAAGAAATAGTTGTCACTCAAGATGAAAAAATAGTAGGCATTATACAACTTTATGCGATAGGTAATGTGTGAGTTATCATTAAGAAAGGATATAAATGAAAGTTTTAATTTTAGCAGGTGGTCTTGGGACAAGACTTTCTGAGGAAACAGGTTTAAAGCCAAAACCTATGGTGGAGATAGGTGGAAAACCAATTTTATGGCATATAATGAAAATTTATAGTCATTATGGGTTTAATGATTTTGTTATTTTAACGGGATATAAAGGGCATATTATAAAAGATTATTTTATAAACTACTACACGCAATATAGTGATATAACGGTAGATATGTCGGATAATTCTATATCAATTCATAACACTAGACATGAGCCATGGAAAGTGACTATGCTTTATACTGGGCAAGAATCTATGACAGGTGGTAGAATTTTACATGCTAAAGACTATGTGGCTAATGAGACTTTTATGCTTACTTATGGTGATGGTGTTAGTGATGTAAATATCAATGAACTAATAAAATTTCATAAAAACCACGGTAAGGCCATTACAATGACTTCTGTACTTCCTGAGGGAAAATTTGGTGCTTTGGATATTGATAATTCAACAAATCGTATAAAAAGTTTTACAGAAAAACCAAAAGGTGATGCTAGTTTAAATAATGCAGGATGGATCAATGGTGGTTTTTTTGTATGTGAACCTAAGGTGTTTGACTATATCAAAGAAGGCGATATGACAGTTTTTGAACAAGCGCCATTAAGAAATTTAGCACAAGATGGTGAGCTTTATAGTTATCAACACCATGGCTTTTGGAAATGTATGGATACTTTAAAAGATAAAAATGATCTTACAAAAATGTGGATAGAAAATAAAGCCCCATGGGCTTTATGGAATAATTAAAAATAAAGGGGATTAAATGAATTCTGATACATTAAAACAAGATATTTTAAATAAGGTAAAAGAGTACTATAAGCTATATCATGCAAATAAACAAACTCAGTTTATAGGAGGAAAAACTAAGATAAATTACGCAGGGCGTGTTTTTGATGAAAAAGAAATGGAGAATTTAATTGATAGTTCATTGGATTTTTGGCTCACTGCTGGAAGGTACTCTGAGCAGTTTGAAAAAAATCTTGCTAATTTTTTAGGAGCAAAATGGGCCTTTTTGGTTAATTCTGGTTCATCTGCAAATTTATTAGCCTTTTATACCTTAACTTCACCATTACTAAAGGAAAGACAAATTAAAAGAGGCGATGAAGTTATAACTGTAGCTGCAGGATTTCCAACAACAATTGCTCCCGTTGTCCAATATGGAGCAGTTCCTGTTTTTGTTGATATGGAGTTACAATTTGCTAATGTTGATGTAACTCAACTTGAAAAAGCCTTAAGTTCTAAAACTAAAGCGATTATGATTGCACATAGCTTGGGTAATCCTTTTAATATTAAAGCTATTAAAGAGTTTTGCGATAAAAATAATCTTTGGTTGATTGAGGATAATTGTGATGCATTAGGTTCTAAATATGATGATAAATATACTGGTACTTGGGGAGATATAGGTACAAGTTCATTTTACCCAGCTCATCATATAACCATGGGAGAGGGTGGAGCTATTTATACTAACAATCCTTTGCTTAAAAAAATTATATTATCTATGAGAGATTGGGGGAGAGATTGTTGGTGTAAAGGAGGAAAAGATAATACTTGTGGTTGTCGCTTTACCCAGCAGTTTGGAAGCTTACCAAAGGGATATGATCATAAATATGTATATTCTCACTTTGGTTTTAACTTAAAGGCTACAGATATGCAAGCTGCGATAGGTTGTGCTCAGCTTGAAAAGCTTCCTGAATTTATAGAAAAAAGGCAAAAAAATTATCAAAAACTATATAATGGACTAAAAAATCTTAGTGAACTTCATTTGGTAGAAACACAGCCAAATTCTCAACCAAGTTGGTTTGGTTTTATGATTACTCTAAAAGATGGTGTAAAATTTACTCGTAATGAAATTACTAGTTTCTTAGAAGAATGTAATATTCAAACAAGAACATTATTTGCGGGTAATATTATAAGACATCCTGCTTTTGATTCTTTAGAAAAGAATAAGGATTATAGAGTGGTAGGAAATTTAGAGGTAACAGAAAAAATAATGAATGATAGTTTTTGGATTGGAGTGTATCCAGGGATGAGTGAAGAAATGATTGAATATATGATATGCAAAATTCAAGAATTTTGTGCAAAACAAAAGTAAGTTGGAGATTAATATGAATTCTTATAATTGCTTAGATAATCCAATAGTAATAGAGGATTTAGAGTATATTTATAATTCTCTAACCAAAGTTGAAAAACAAAAATTTAACAACTCCACAATTTTATTTACAGGGTGTGCAGGTTTTTTGGGATTTTATTTTATTAATTTTTTTGTAAAATATTCAAAAGACTTAAATATAAAAAAAATTATTGCACTAGATAACTTTATGCTTAGAAAGCCAAAATGGTTAGAACGCTTATCGACTGATTATTCTGATATTTTAGAGCTTCATAAATTTGATATTATAAATGATAAAATCGATCTTTTAAAAGATGCCCATAGTGCTGATTTGATAATCCATGCTGCAAGTATTGCAAGTCCTATGTTTTACCGTACTTATCCTATAGAAACTTTAGATGCAAATATCTGGGGATTACGCTCTTTGCTTGATTTTTATAAAAATAAAAATATTAAAGGATTTTTATTTTTTTCTAGTTCTGAAATTTATGGTGATCCTGATATTAGTCAAATTCCAACTGATGAAGAGTATAGAGGCAATGTAGCTTGTATAGGTCCTAGAGCATGTTATGATGAATCTAAAAGATTTGGGGAGACAATGTGCTCTTTATTTGCACAAAAGTTTAATATGCCAATTACTATAGCAAGACCTTTTAACAACTATGGTCCAGGAATGAGTATAGGAGATAAAAGAGTACCTGCAGATTTTGCTAAAGCAGTTATAGAAGGTAAAAATATAGAAATTCTTAGTGATGGATCCCCAAAAAGAACTTTTTGCTACATTGCTGATGCTATTGTGGGATATTTAAAGGTTTTAGTGCATGGAAAATTTGATTATTTTAATATAGGCATTGATAAACCTGAAATTTCTGTAAAAGAGCTATCATATATATATGCTAAATACTCAAAAGAAATTTTTAATTTTGAGCCACAAGTTAACTTTGCTGTTTCAGAAGATAAAAATTATTTAAAAGATAATCCAAATCGTAGATGTCCAATTATTGATAAAGCTAGAAATAAATTACAATATAACCCTACTATTTTAGTTGAAGATGGCGTGAGAAGATTTTTAAAGTTTTTGAAATTTGAAAAAGAAAATGGGGAGCTTTTATGAAGTCGTTAAAAGTAGCAGTTTTTGGATTAGGTTTTGTTGGTCTTACTACAGCAGTTGGATTTGCAAAAAAAGGCTTCGATGTTACTGGATATGAAATAGATAAAAATAAAGCTTTATTGCTTAACGATGGAAAAATACCATTTCACGAAGAAGGATTACCGGAAGCATTAAATGATGTTTTGGGAAAAAAATTGAAAATCACTAATGATGTAACAGAAGCTTTAAAAGAAGCTAAAATTATATTTTATTGTATTGGTACACCTATGAGTGAAGACGGAAGTGCTGATTTGAATTTTTTATTAAATGCGCTTAGGACAACTGCACAAAATTTAGATAAATGCCAAAAAGAGCCGATTTTGGTGATAAAATCTACAGTTCCACCTTCAAGCTGCAAAGAAGTTTTTATCCCACATTTAGAGTCCTTGGGTCTTAGTGTAGGGCAAAAATGTCATCTTGTAAATAACCCTGAATTCTTAAGAGAAGGGTTTGCTTATAGTGATTTTATGAATCCTGATAGGGTGGTTATTGGTAGTCAGGATGCGCAAATTTTTCAAGAGTTAGAAGAGTTGTATAAGCCTTTTAACTCGCCTATATTTTTTACTTCTTTAAATACCGGTGAATTTATTAAATATCTTAGTAATACTACTTTAAGTTTGAATATAAGTTATGCTAATGAAATGAGCATGATTGCACAAAATATAGGCAATATAGATATTATAAGTGCTTTTAAAATATTGCATAGTGATAAAAGATTTAGCGGAAATCCTAGTGGTATAACTAGTTATTTATACCCTGGAATGGGTTTTGGTGGATATTGTTTACCTAAGGACACTCTTGCTTTGTATAAAAAAAGTAAAGATAAAGGATATGAGGCAAAAATTTTAAATGATATTTTAAAAGTTAATGATGAAATTCTTGATTTTTACGCTTATAAAATACAAAAAGAAGTTTCCAAGGATAAAAAAATTGCAATTTTAGGCTTAAGTTTTAAGCCGGGAAGTGATGATGTAAGAGATACTAAATCTGCCACCTTGATTTCTAAACTTTTAAATTTAGGTTTTGAAAATATATATGCTTATGATCCTATAGCAAATGATGTGTTTGCTAAAACTTATGATTATAAATTGTATTATAAAAACAGTCTTGATGAGATTGTTTCTGAATGTGATGTTTTGGTTGTAGCCACAGCTTGGATGGAGTTTAAGCCTTTGATCGAAAGACAAGATAAGATTGTTTATAATTTGAGGTGGATAAAATAAGTGAAAATTTTAGTAACTGGTGCAACGGGTTTTATAGGGACTAATTTTATCTTACAAATGCATAGTAGATATGAGATTATCGCATTAGTAAGAAAGAGTAGTAATATAGATAAAATCAAAGATTATTGCAAAATTTACTATTATGAAGATTTTGCTGTGCTGAAAGAAAATCTTCAAGAAGAACAAATAGATGGAGTTTTGCATCTTGCGACTTTATATTTAAAGCATCATAGACCCGAAGATTTAAAAGACTTAATTGATTCTAATATTTTATTTGGTGTTAAATTATTGGAAATCTTATATTTAATTGGTTTTTCTGGTTGGTTTATAAATATCGGGACTTTTTGGCAATTCTATCAAAACTTGTCAAATAATCCCCTTAATTTATACGCAGCAACAAAAACAGCTTTTTTAAATATTGCAAATTATTATACTCAGATTGCTAAATATAAATTTGTAACTATTTTATTAAATGATACATATGGACTAAATGATTGGCGTCCAAAAATTATTAATTTATGGAAAAAGTCATTAGAGACTAAAGAAGTTATCAGAATGAGTGGTGGAGAACAAATTATTGATATGCTTTATATTGACGATGTTATTAATGCTTTTGAAAAATGTATTAATAACTTTGAGAATAAAAAAAATATAAATAATGTAATTTATGCTTTACATTCAAAAGAAAGAATTACTTTAAAGCAGTTGTCAAATATCTTTGAAGAGTGTACTCAAGAAAAATTAAATATTATTTGGGGTGTATTACCTTATTCTAATAGAGAAAATTTTATACCTTTTGAAGGTGGAGAAAAGCTACCAAATTGGGAACAAAAAATAAGCCTTAAAGAAGGTTTTTTAAAGATGATTAATGAAAAGTGAAAGTATAGTAGTATTGGGAGCCGGTATAGCAGGGATTTCAGCGGCTTATCATTTAAGACAGCAAAATAGACAAGTAAAGGTGTATGAAAAAAGCAGTGAGTATGGTGGTTTATGTGGAGGATTTTTTGTAGATTCTGCTAAGGGTAAATTTTGGTTTGATAATGCGGTGCATTTATCATTTACAAAAGATGAAAGTGTAAAAAAAGCTTTTTTTGCATCTGCTAAGTATCATATACATGTGCCACAATTGCTAAATTATTATAAAGGAATTTGGGTAAAGCATCCAGCGCAAAACAATCTTTATCCTTTGCCTTTAAATATAAAACTAAAAGCTATTAAAGATATGTTACAAAATACTTACGAAAATATCAAAGTTGAAAACTTTGAACAATGGCTTAAAGCTCAATATGGTGAGTTTTTTTCTGAAGAATTTGCTATGAAATATACTAGAAAATATTGGACTTTAGATGCAAAATATTTAAGTATTAACCATATGTTTGTAGGACCAAGATTTTACAAGCCAAGTATAGATGAGATTTTAATAGGCGCTATGAGCGAAGATACTCCAGTGACTTATTATGCTAAAGAAATGTATTATCCTATAAAAGGCGGATATAAGGCATTTTTAGAAAGCATGGTCAAAGAAATAGATATTGCATATCAAAAAGAAGTTGTAATTATAGATAATGAGGAAAAAATAATCTATTTTTCAGATGGAACTAAAGTAAAATACGAAAAGTTAATTTCTACTTTACCTTTGCCTTTACTTGTTAAAATATTAAAAAATACTCCTCAAGATGTGTTAGATTCATCTAAACATCTTTGCACTACATCCGTAGCTTTGGTATCTTTAGGTTTTGATAAGGAAATTCCAGAGCGTTTGTGGTATTATGTTTATGATGAAGATAAATTATTTGCACGTTTTTATAGTCCATCTGTAAAAAGTGGTTATAATGCTCCAGATGGTTGTTCTAGTATCCAAGCTGAGATTTATTTTTCTGAGTTTAAATCTTTGGAGAAGATGAGCAATAATTACGGTAATTTGGAAGATTTTTTATAAAGCATGTCAAAGAAAAATTATTACAAATGAAATTTTGCAATGAAGAGGATATTATATGTGAAGATTTTAGAATTATCCCTTATGCAAATGTTATTTTTAATCATGATATGGAAAAACATAGAGATAAACTTCTTAATTATGTAAGAAAATGCGGTGTTTTAACTTGTGGTAGATTTGGAGAATGGGATTATCTGTGGAGTGATCAAAGCTTTTTATCTGGAAAAAATATTGGAGAAAGATTGTAAGTATGAAGAAAATTTTTCTACAGTTAAATATATTTATTTTAAATATTTTATATTATATTTTTTATTTTAGTTGCGGTCGTAAAGTGTATACTTGTTTTGTTGAAAATGAAACAAGTGTATATTATAAAAATGTAGAAATTTTATATAAATATTTTAAAGAGTATAGCTCTTTTGTTGTTAAAATAAATTATAAAAGTAATTTATTGTATAAAATTTGGATTATATCACAATCAAGGATTGTTTTTGTGGATCAAGCAGATTCTATTTTATCTAAAATTTCTTTGCATAAAAAAACTGATTTTGTTCAATTATGGCACGCTGGTGGCGCATACAAAGCTTTTGGCTTTGATGCGTATAGAGAAGATAGAGACGCCAAAGGTGAATTTAATAGAATAAAAAGAATACATGGGAAGTATACCCATGTTGTTATTTCGGATAATAACTTGAAAAACATTATGTCTAAAGCTTATAATATACAAGAAGATAAAATTTTAGCTTTAGGTTTAGCAAGAAGTGATTTGATGTATAAGATAAATAAAGTAAATGAAATAAAAAATAAAATTCTAAATTTTTACAATATTAAGAACGATGTATTTATAGTAATGTATTGTCCGACTTTTAGAACTGAAAATGAGAAAAGATATAGTGATATTAACTTTTTAGAAGTGGTTGAAAAAGCCGTAAGTCTGTGTTACAATAAATATTGTATTTTGTACAGAAATCATCCAAGTATCCAGTTGTCAAAAAAATATTTTTCTTCTAATGTTATTGATGTTTCAAATAGAGTGGATATAGTAGAATTAATGGCTAGTGCTGATATGTTGATTACAGATTATTCTTCCATTTTATTTGATTTTGCATACTTCTCTAAGCCTATAGTATTATTTGTTCCCGATTTAAAAGAATATGTATCAAACAATAGAAAATTGTATTTTCAGCCAGAAGATTTGGTTGGAAAGCAAATGGTTGCAAGAAATTTTGATGAATTGTATCAATGTATTTTAAATCCTATTGTATCTGATAAAATATGGCATAATTTTATGAGTGCATGTGATGGTCAAGTATGTAAAAAAATTTATCATTTTTTTAGCAAGAGTCGATTATGAGGTATTTTTATGAAAAAAAGTAAAAATATAGCTGTTATTTTAGCAGCGGGTTCTGGAAAGAGAATGGGAAAAACGGTACTTCCTAAACAGTTTTTATCGCTTTCGATGAAGCCTATAATATTATTAACATTAGAAAGAACTTTAAAATCCGATCTTTTTGATCAGATTGTATTGGTGGTTAGTAAAGATTGGGAGGAATATACAAAGCAGATATTATACAACTATAAAATTTCTTTGGATAAGTTAAGTATTGTGATTGGAGGTGGAGAAAGAATAGATAGTCTAAATTCCGCGGTTAGTTTATTAGAATCCCAAAATTTTCATGAAGATTCCATTGTTGTTGTTTTAGATGCGGTTAGGCCTTTTATAACAAAAAAGATTTTATCAGATTCTATATTTTATGCTAAAAAATACGGAGTGGCTGTTGCTGGTATTGAAGCAAAAGATACAATTTATAATATAAAAGAAAATTTTGTTGATGATATTCCTCATAGACATCTTTTAATAAATGGACAAGCTCCGGACTCGTTCAAATTTAAAATATTAAAAAAATCAATTGATAAGATACAAGACTATGAAAAAAAAGTAATCACAGGTACTGTTCAAATTTGTTATTTGCAAGGCTATGATGTTTATGTATTTAATGGCGATGAAAGAAATATCAAAATTACAACCAGTATTGATTATGCTATTGCTAAAATTATAGAAAGAGGCTGGAAAGAAGAATGAAAAAAATGATTTTAAATAATTTTAATAGTTTTTCAATTGTAAATGATAATGTCCCTGTTGTAGATCATTCTAAAGATGAGGTTTTGATAAAAGTAAAAGCATGCGGTGTATGCAGTAGTGATTATTCTAGAATATTTGATAAAGGTCCATATAGTTTTCCACTGATTTTAGGCCATGAATTTTGCGGAATTGTTGAAGATAAATCTACCCTATCTAGCTTTCAAATCGGTGATTCTGTTGCTGTATTTCCATTAAAACCTTGTTTTAAATGTGTAAGTTGCAAAAAAGGCTATTACAACCGGTGTCATAATTATGGTTATTTCGGTTCTCGTGAAGATGGTGGGTTTCAAGAATATATAAAAATTCCCTCTTGGAATTTAGTTCCAATAGGTAATATTCCATATGAATTAGCTTGCTTGATAGAACCTGCTTCTGTGGCACTTAATGCAATAAATAAGATAACTATTGATAAAAATGATAAAGTTTGTATTATAGGGACTGGAATTATAGGTCTTTTTATTGGAATTTTTTTACAACATTTGGGCGTAAAAGATATAGCTTTTTTTTCAAGAAATAGTTTTAAATCTGATTTATTAAGCAGTGCAGGTTTTTCTATTATAAAAGAGAATTTAGACAATTTATCATTTGATCTCATATTCGAATCGGTTGGGTCTAATGAATCTGTTAATTTAAGTATGCAAATTTTAAATTCTGAATCTAAATTAGTGTTAATTGGAAATCCTAGTGGGGATATTATATTAAAAAGAGATTACTATTGGAAAATTTTAAGAAATGAAGCACAGATTTTTGGAGTATGGAATTCTGAGTATCCTAAAAATTGGTTAGATGCTGTAGAAATTTTTAGAATGGTTGATTTTCATTGGTTAAGAAAATTATTGGCCGTAGGTACTTCGTTTGAAGAACTTATAGATTTAATTAGAAAAAAATATAACAATAATTTACAAGAGTTAAAGGTTATTTGGAGTAATAATGGATAAAAAATTTTCAGCATCTATAGCGTGTGCTTCTATTGTGGATATAAGAGATAGCATTGAAAAATTAAATCATTCGGTTGATTTTTTACATATTGATTTAATGGATAACCATTTTGTAAAAAATTTAGGATTTTCATATGATCAAATTGCAGATATTAGGAAATTATCAAACCTACCTTTTGATTTCCATTTGATGGTAGATAATCCAGAAAATGTTTTAGATAAAAACATTATTAGAGAAGGTGATATGGTTTCTATTCATATAGAGGCTGTGTTTGATTTTGAAGAAATGGCAAAAAAGATTAAAGATTTAGGTGCTAGGGTTTTGTTGGCTTTAAATCCAATGGTTCCGATTAAATGTATTGAAATCGTAGCTGATCTTATAGATGGAATAAATTATCTAACTGTAAATCCTGGATTTGCATCTCAGGTACAAACAGATATAGCAAAAATACAAGCAGCTAACATAGGTTCGTTTATTAAAGAAAATAAACGTGAAAAATTTATTTTCGAAGTAGATGGTAATATGACTTTAAAAAATATTGAAATTTTTTCTAGTTTCGGAGCAAATTGTTTTGTGCTCGGGACTTCTAGTATTTTTCCTAATAATAAGTTAAATATTGACCAACTAAGAGAAATTGTAAAACTAAAGGACAAATAATGTTTTTTTCTATAATAATTCCAGCATATAATGCATCTGAAACAATAGGCTATACATTAGATTCTATTGCAAAGCAAGAGTTTATTGATTATGAGGTGATAATAGTTAACGATGGATCTACTGATAATGGACAGACATTACGTATATGTGAAGTATTTAAGTCAATACATAAGAATATAGATGTAAAAATTATTAACAAAGAAAATGGTGGTTTGTGTAGTGCGAGAAATGCTGGTATATTGAAAGCCCAAGGTCAGGTTTTTATTTTTCTAGATAGTGATGATTTGCTTCCTGAAAATATTTTAAAGATCTACTATGATTATTTTACTCTATATAATGCTGATATAATTCAAGGTAAACTTTTGAATTTTGACAATAAAAAGCAATGGAAAAGTGCTTCTTATGAAAAGGTAATTACTAATACACATATATTGGATTATAATAATGAAGATGACATAAAAATTTTTAGTTTGTGTATTAGTCCTTGCGTAAGAGCTTATAAGGCTGATTTTATCAAGCAAAATGAAATTAAATTTCTAGATGGTTGTATGATGACTGAAGATCATTACTTTAGTAATTTACTTATTAGCAAAAAACCTAACATTTTAATGCTTAATCGATATGTTTATCTATACCGAAGAGATAGGGCAGATCAGTCAACAAATACTTGGAAATCTTCTTATTTGAATGATTTATTTAATGTTCAAGATCAGCTTAAAAATTTTATATTACCTCAATGTGCAAAAAATTATTATGAAAGATTTTTAACTTATGACTTTTTAAAAAGAGTTTTAAATCCTATGGAAAAATTTTCAAAAACAGAAATTACAGAATACACTCCTATGGTTTTAAAGATTTTATCTTGTATACCACAGCAATACAAAGATCAATTTCTACCTAAAGCAGTAGCAGAAGCTACAGATGAAAAAGCACTTTGTAAAGCACTAGTTAAAAGAAAAAACCAACAAAATTTAAAATCTATTTCATGCTTTATATATTTTAAAAAAACTATGCCGTATTTTAAAAAAATAAAAAATAATTTTATTTCTTCTGTGAATTATATGTATAAAAAAATTTGTAAAGGTAAAGCTAGAAGAGCTTTTGTTGTTTTTTTATATAATACATTTTCTACTTTAATTCCAATGAAAAAAAATAAAGTTACGTTTGCTATAAGACCTAGTGGCAAATTGTATTTTTTAAATGAAATAAAACAAGAGTTGTTGAAAAATAAACACATTGCAGTTAAAACACTTCTTGCTAAAAATAGTGGTTTTTTTGAAGATGTTAGAATTATGTATCACCTTGCAAGATCCAAGGTTATTATTTTAGACGGGCATTATTGGTATTTATTTGAAATTAAACCGAGAAAGGGGCAGGAAGTAATTCAGTCTTGGCATGCAGCAGGTGTTTTAAAGAAATTTGGCTTGGATATGTTTAATGTAAATAGTAATGAGTATTTAGAACATAAGAAGCATCACACATCTTATACTTATTCAATGGTTTCTTGCGATGATGCGGTTAAGGCTTATATGAGTGCTTTTGATTTAAAAGAAAATCAGATTTTAAAATTTGGTAATATCATTTCTGATAGAATTATGAAAAACAAAAAAACTCAAGAACAAGCTATGTTGGAGTTAGGATTAGATTATCAAAAAAAACTAGTGTTATATGCGCCAACTTTTAGAGAATCATATGGTAAATTTACAAACATCGGAACATACAAACCAGCTTTTGATTTTGATAAAATCAAAAAAGAATTAGGAGATGAATATATACTAGCGTGTAGAATTCATCCAAACTATAAAAAGTGTGATTTGCCAGAAGATTTTATAAATCTTAGTTCTTATGATGAAAGTTTGGTCTTGAATGCTACGGAAATTTTGATTACAGATTATTCTTCAATCGTATTTTCTTTTTTGCATTTTCAAAAACCGATTATTTTATATCCTTATGATTTGCCAATATATATGGGTCAAAGAAATACCTATAATGATTACGAAGATACACCAGGTTTCATAGTGTTTAATCAAGAGGATTTGGCAAGTAGTATAAAAGATGCACATCGATTATATACCAAAGAGAACTTACAAAGAGATTGGAATAGATATATGCAATATTGTGATGGGCAAACTGCTGTAAGAATGGTAAATTTTATTAAAAATTTAATAAAGGAAAATAATGTCAAATAGGATAGTTGAATTTTTTGATGTTTCTTCGATATGTTTTGAGCCATATTTAACCGATAAAAGACAACCGCAAAGACCAAGTCATTTAAGACAAAAAGATTTTGATCAAAATTATGATTATGGGATTATATTTGTGGATATTTTTTATGATATATCTGAAAAAAAAATTCATTGCATAGGTGCTCCTTTATACCATATGACAGATTTGGTATCAGACAGAAATATCTCTTTTTTAACAAAATTTAGCCTTTTAAAAAGAAGAAAACATAGTAATATTGAAATACAAACCATAGAAATAGACAGAGTATCGCACACAGTAATTAACTACAATAGTTGGCTTAAGCCAGAGTTTTTGCAATTTAATATTTATGGAAAAGTAAATGTTAATCTTATCAATGACAATAATTCCTGTTTACTAGAAGATAAAAGAGTTGTTTTGCTTAAAAACAAGGATAATCAATTAAGATGGATTAAAGATTATTGTGATTATTACCAAAAAATACATAACGCAGATATTGTTTTGATTTATGATAGCTCAGAAGAATATTCTTCTTTAGAGTTACTTGAATATTTAAGGAATAATACTAGTATTTCTATTGTTGTGGTTAGATGGCCAGTTCCTTATGGTCCTATGAAGTATGAGAATTCAAATTGGGATTCTGATTATTCGATGTATTTGATGTTTGAACATGCAAAATATCGATTTTTGCAAACTGCGAGATCGGTTTTGTATGTAGATATCGATGAACTTGTTTTGTCTAAAAATAATCAATCGATATTTGAAGAAGCTGAAAATACCAATGAGCCTTTATATTTTAATGGAGAATGGATTGTTAATACAACATTAGAGAAAGAATACTCTTTTAAAGATTTATGTTATTTAGACCGAAGAAAAGGAAAAGCAGTCGTAAAATGGTGCTTAGGTCTTAATGGAGATAACAGATCTTTTCTTGCTGATTGTTTACAATGGAGAGTTCATGATCACTATAGCCATGCTCTTGAAAAAAGTTTGCGAAATAACTTAAATACAAATTTTGAAACAAGACATTTTTTGCCTATTACCAGTGGATGGAGAAGTAAAAATAGATATGAAGTTGTGTCATTAGATGAAAATTTAGTAAAAGATGAGCGGTTGATACTAACCTATAAGAAATTAGGTTGGATTAGTTGATTTTGTTTAATAAGAAATTCGATTTGACCCATTTAGAGTATTTAGAATCAGAGTCTATTCATATTATCCGTGAAGTAATAGCTGAGTTTGAAAAACCAGCTATGCTTTATAGTATAGGTAAAGATAGCTCGGTTATGCTTCATCTTTTACAAAAAGCATTTTATCCAAGTTTACCACCACTTCCTTTGGTGCATGTAGATACCACATGGAAATTTAAAGAGATGATAGAATTTAGAGACAAACGCGCTAAAGAGCTTGGTATGGAGCTTATAGTCTATCAAAATCCTAAAATCAAAGAATTAAATCTTTCTCCATTTACACATGGTTCATCCATGCATACAGATATTGCTAAAACACAAGGTTTAAAACAAATGCTTGATTTATATCAGTTTGATGCGGTATTTGGTGGTGCAAGAAGAGATGAGGAAAAATCGCGTGCAAAGGAAAGAATTTATTCTTTCCGTGATGAAAATCACTCATGGGATCCAAAAAATCAACGCCCGGAATTATGGGATATCTACAATGGTCGTCATAAAAAAGGTGAATCCATAAGAGTTTTCCCGCTGAGTAATTGGACTGAGCTTGATATATGGCAGTATATTTACAAAGAAAATATTCCTTTGCCAAGTCTTTATTTTGCTAAAAAGCGACCGGTTGTGGAGTACATGGGGGCTAAAATTTTAGTTGATGATGAGCATATGCCAAAAGAACTTGCTAAAAATGCTAAAGAAGAATTAGTTCGTTTTAGAACCCTAGGTTGCTATCCGCTAACAGGAGCTATAAATTCAAGCGCTAGCAATGTTTTAGAAATCATCGAAGAACTTTTACTTTCTAAAACAAGTGAAAGACAAGGTAGGCTTATAGACACTGATGAAGAAGCAAGTATGGAAAAAAGAAAAAAGAGGGGTATTTTTAATGAAAACGAATGTAGAAAAATACCTAAAAGAACATGAAAATAAAGAGCTTTGTAGATTTATCACTTGTGGTAGTGTAGATGATGGCAAATCTACCCTTATAGGTAGAATGCTTTATGATGCAAAAATGCTTTTTGAAGATCAAATTTTATCTTTAGAAAAAGATAGCAAAAAGCTTGGCAATGCAGGGGAAAAGCTTGATTTTGCGCTTTTGGTAGATGGTCTTGCAAGCGAGAGAGAGCAAGGTATAACCATAGATGTAGCATATAGATTTTTCACAAGTGAAAAAAGAAAATTCATCATAGCAGATACTCCAGGCCATGAGCAATACACTAGAAACATGGCAACAGGTGCTAGTACAGCTGATATTGCTATCATACTTATAGATGCTAGAAAAGGGGTTTTAACTCAAACTAAAAGACATTCTTATATAGCGAGTTTGCTTGGTATAAAACAATTTATTATTGCTGTGAATAAAATGGATTTGATTGATTATAATCAAGAAATTTTTAATACAATCTGCAAAAATTATCAAGAAATTCTACCATGCTTAAAAAATCATGAACATATTAAAACCCACTTTGTTCCTATATGTGCATTAGATGGAGACAACATAGCTTCTAAAAGTATTAATATGCCTTGGTATAATGGAAAAACCTTATCTGAGCTTTTAGATACTTTGCCTATTGCTACTAGTTTAAGTGATGAGTTTATCATGAGTGTGCAATATGTCAATCGCCCTCACTTAAATTTTAGAGGTTTTTGTGGAAATATTGCTAGCGGTAGTATAAATGTTAAAGACAAAGTTGTGATTTTACCTTCTTTAAAAACAAGTAAAGTAAAACAAATTATCACGCCTGATATTAAAAACCTAAATGCACTTGGTAAAAATGAAAATGTTCAAAGTGCTAAAAATGCTAGCTTTCCAAGTGCTATAACTTTAACTTTAGAAGATGAGATAGACATTTCAAGAGGCGATGTAATAGCTTCTAAAAATCATAGTATAGAAATTTCAAATTCTTTTAAAGCTATGGTAATATGGATGAGTGAGGTTAAGTTTAATTTAAATGAAAACTATCTTATCAAAATAGCAAATTTAACTACTAATGTAGTATTTGAAAAAATTGATTTTAAAAAAGACATTAATACTTTCAAAGAATTTCAAAGTAGCGAATTAAAACTCAATGATATTGCTAAATGCACCTTAAAGCTTAATAAAAAAACAGCCCTTAAAGCTTATAAGGACAATAAAACTTTAGGAAGCTTTATCATTATAGATAAATACTCTAATGAAACCTTAGCAGCGGGTATGGTAGAAGAAATTTTAGCAAGCGAAGAAAAGAGTAGAATTTACACTCAAGCAGAAATAGAACTTAATGCTTACATTAGAAAAAACTATCCTGAGTGGGGATGTAAAAAAATATGAAAATTATTGTTGCATTAAGTATTTTAATCTTGCTTATTTTGTTAATTAGTAATAAAATTAAACCTTTTATTTTATTTGGTAGTCTAGCTGTGTTTTATTATCTTTTGGGGTATTTAAATTTGAACACTTGGCTTAGCTCTTATACGAGCGAATCTTTGATTGTGCTTATTTTGCTTTTGTTAGTTTCACTGGCTATAGAAAAAAGCGTTGTGATAAGTTGGTGTTCTAAATTCATCATAGGTAAAAATTATCATTTATCGCTTTTAAAGCTTGGAGTTGTTACAGCTAGTATTTCAGCTTTTTTAAATAATACTGCAGTAGTGGCAAGTTTTATGAGTATTATAAAAAATAACAAATTTCAAGTTCCTTCTAAACTACTCATCCCTCTTTCATATTTTTCCATAGTTGGTGGAACTATGACTTTGATAGGCACTTCAACTAATTTGATAGTCAATTCTTTTGTAGTGCAAAATGGTTTGGAAAGTTTAAAGATTTTTGATTTTTTTGCAGTGGGTTTTTGTATAAGTATTGGTGTACTTATAGTACTTTTGATTTTTAGCTTTTTACTGCCTGAGTATAAAGAAAGAGAAAAAGTCATTAATGAGTATTTAATCAATGCTAAGGTTTTAAACAATAGCTCATTAGTGGGGAAAACTATACAAGAAAATGGCTTAAGAAATTTAGAGTTTTTGTTTTTACTTGAAATTCAAAGAAAAGATGAGCTTATTGCCCCTGTTAGTCATAATGAGCTTATCAAAGAAGGAGATGAGTTAATTTTTAGTGGAGATATTACACATTTAGAGGTTTTAAAAAAAATTGATGGCTTGCAAATTGGCTCACAAGATTTGAAATTAGAAACATTAAATTTAGTAGATGTTGTTATAAATTCTGAGTCAAACTTGATAGGAAAAAGTGTTAAGGAGGCAAACTTTAGAGCTAAATTCGATGCAGGGATTGTGGCTCTAAAAAGAGGCTCAAAAAATATTTCAAAAATTGGCCAAAGTTTATTACAAGTTGGAGATAGGCTTATTTTAAGTGTGGGTAAGGACTTTCACTCAAGAGATAATATCAATAAAAACTTTTACATTATCTCAAATATTATGCAAAATCAAAAGTTAAGTAATATTCAAAGTTTTATAGTGATTTTTGCGTTTTTAGCCATCATTGCTTTATCTGCTTTGGAGTTAGTGTCTTTGCTTAAAGCGTTGCTAGTGTTTCTAGCTTGCTTGTTTATATTTAAAATCATAAGTTTTGATGAAGTAAAAAGACGCTTTCCTTTGGAAATTTTTATCATAGTAGGATCTTCTTTAGCCATTACTAAAGTTTTAGTTGATAGTGGTTTAGCTAAAGATTTGGCTGAGTTTATTATAGGAACTTTTGGGGTATATGGATTATATGGTAGTTTTGTGGGAATTTATCTTCTAACTTTGCTTTTAACTGAAATCATTACCAATAACGCTGCCGCAGCTTTGGCTTTTCCTATCGCTTATAGTACTGCTTTAGCGCTTGAAGTTAATCCAACTCCGTTTATATTAGCGGTTGCTTATGGGGCAAGTTGTGCTTTTTTAATGCCACATGGTTATCAAACTCACTTGATGGTAGGTTCAATTTGTGGATATAAAACTACTGATTTTATAAAAATAGGATGGATAGTTTCTTTGACTTATTCAGCTATTGTTTTAACTATAACTCCGGTATTTTTTAGTTTTTAAGGAAAAAAATGAGTAAAAATTTAACTTGGCATACAAGTAGCATTACAAAAACTCAAAGAGCTAAACTTAAAAATCAAAAACCATGTGTTTTATGGTTTAGTGGGCTTAGTGGTAGTGGTAAATCTACTTTGGCTAATGCAGTTGAAAAAAAACTTTTTGAACAAGGTTTTCATACTTATCTTTTAGATGGAGATAATGTGCGTCATGGACTTAATAAAGATTTGGATTTTGATGAGGTTTCAAGAGTAGAAAACATAAGGCGTATAGGAGAAGTATGTAAGCTTTTTGTAGATGCTGGTATGATAGTACTTTGCGCTTTTATATCGCCTTTTGAAAAAGATAGAAAGCTTATAAAAGATCTTTTAGATGATGATGAATATATAGAAATATTTGTTGATACACCTTTGGAAATTTGTGAAAAAAGAGATCCTAAAGGACTTTATAAAAAAGCAAGAAATGGAGAAATTAAAAATTTCACAGGTATAGATAGTCCTTATGAAAAACCTAAAAACCCACATATACACATAACAAAAGAAGATCTTAATGAGAATGTGGATATGATTTTGAGATTTTTAAATGGAAGAGAGCGCGATGTTTAAAGATTTTCATGATAAGTATAAATGTATTTTTATTCATGTTCCAAAGGTTGCTGGTAGTAGTATAGAAAGAGTGATATATCAAACAGATAGATGGCTTGTGGGACATGTAAAAGCAAGTGATTATGTAAAGCTTGATAGAGCTAAATTCGAGAGTTATTTCTCTTTTGGTTTTGTGAGAAATCCTTATGATAGAGTGGTTTCAGCATATCATTATTTAAAAAATGATAGTCCAGATCCCCTTGATATAAAATGGGGTAAATTGAATATTAGAGATTTAGAATTTAAAGAGTTTGTTTTAAAATTACAAGATGATGAATTTAGACAAAACATATTGCGCAAAAATCATTTTTATTTTCAAAATAAATATTTGTGTGATGAAAATATGAATATTTTAGTAAATTTTATTGGAAAATTTGAACAATTAAATAGTGATTTTAAAAAAATTTTAAATATTCTTAATAGAAAAGATAGTCTTGTGCATGTAAATAAAAGTAAGCACTGTGACTATAAAGACTATTATAACTATGAAACATATAAAATAGTAAGAGAAATTTATAAGAATGATTTTGAGATTTTTGATTATGATTTAGAGGATAAAAAATATTTTAATATTTCTGATAATGCTATCTTAAATATACTGCAAAATAAAATAGAATATAAGAATGATGTGCTAGAAAATTTAAGATCGAAGCATTTAACTCAAATTCAAAATTTAAATCAAAATATAAAACTTAAAGAACAAACCATTCAAGATAATTTAACTCAAATTCAAAATTTAAATCAAAATATAAAACTTAAAGAACAAACCATTCAAGATAATTTAACTCAAATTCAGTTATTAAATAATCAATTATCCTTCCAAACTAAATACGGTACAGCCAAAACAAGAATTCAAAATCAACTCTCTTATAAACTAGGTCAAGCTATGATATTAAATTCTAAATCTATATTAGGTTACTTAATAATGCCTATGACATTATTAAGTATAATAATTTCACACAAACAAGAACAAAAAATCTATCAAGAAAAAATAAAAAAAGATCCTTCTTTAAAACTACCTCCATTAGAAAGCTACCCTGATTATAAAGAAGCATTAAAACTTAAAAATCATCTTTCTTATAAACTAGGAGAGGCTCTTATACAAGCTAATAAAACTTGGTATAAGGGTGGGTATGTTAAGATATTGTTTGAAATTGGGAAGTTGAAGAGAGAATTTAGAAATAGAAAAATTTGATATAATCTTTCTTTATAATTAAAGAGGGATTATGAAATTTTATGCCACATCTAAAAGATTAAAAGAAAATGTAAAAAATTTTTACAAGATTACTTTATATCATTTTTATAAAAATATCACAAAAGAAGATGTTTTTGTAGGTTGGGGTAGGAAAAAGTCAGGTTTAAAAGCTATAGAACTAGCTAAAAAGCACAATGCAAAATTTTTACTTTTAGAAGATGGCTTTTTACGCTCGCTAAATTTAGGTGTAGAAAATAGTCCGAGTTTTTCTATCGTCAAAGATAATATAGGAATTTATTACGATGCGACTGCACCTTCTAAACTTGAAAATATTTTAAACACTTATGAGTTTAGCCCAGAAGAATTAAAGCAAGCAAAAAAAGCCATAGAA
Source organism: Campylobacter sp. CNRCH_2016_3089 (assembly GCF_025772505.1). Classification (NCBI taxonomy): domain Bacteria; kingdom Pseudomonadati; phylum Campylobacterota; class Epsilonproteobacteria; order Campylobacterales; family Campylobacteraceae; genus Campylobacter; species Campylobacter sp. CNRCH_2016_3089. Next base: position 126,378 of record NZ_JAKMSF010000002.1, on the reverse strand, counting down.
CTTATAAAAAAAGAAAAACTTAGTAAGTATAATAATAGTCTTTGTTTGCCAAAAGAGCTTTTTAGCACAAACGAAGAACGCGTTCTAATCATCACTCAAGTAGCAAATGATGCTTCTCTTAAATTTGGCTTAGCTGATAATTTTTCAACTCAAGATATCATAAATGAAGCTATCAAAGAAAATCCAAATGCTAAAATATACATTAAAATTCATCCTGATGTATTAAGTGGTAAAAAACAAAGTGATTTTAATGCACAAGATTTGCCAAGTAAGTGTGTAATTATAAAAGAAAATTATAATCCCATAGAGCTTTTATCTTATTTTGATAAAATTTATACTAAAACTTCTGGTATGGGTTTTGAAGCTTTGATGTTAGGGCGAGAATGCGTGTGTTATGGCGTGCCTTTTTATGCAGGTTGGGGTTTAACTCAAGATAAACAAATGTGCAAAAGAAGACTTAAAAAAAGAACTTTAGAAGAGGTTTTTTATGCTGCTTATATTTTGTATAGTGAGTATTTTAACCCTTATTTAAACCAAAAAAGTGATATTTTTGATACTATTTATACTCTAGCAAAGTATAAAAAGATAGAACAAGCTAATTCAAATAAATTGTATTTTTTAGGTTTTACTTTGTGGAAGCGTTGGTTTATGAAGCCATTTTTCAAAGCCAAAAACAATAAAATCATTTTTTTAAACTCACTTGATGGGCTTTATAAAGCGAATTTAAAACCTGAAGATAAAATTTTTATTTGGGGTAAAAAGTATGATAAAACTTTACTAGCCAAAGATTTTAATAATGAAATTTTTCTAGTAGAAGATGGCTTTTTGCGCTCTGTTTTTTTGGGCTCAGATCTCACACGCCCTTTTTCTTTGATAGTAGATTGTAAAGGTTTGTATGTAGATCCAAGCAAACCAAGTGATTTAGAAGATATTTTACAAAATCATGAATTTGATGAGAGTTTAAAACAAAGAGCCAAAAAATTAATCACTATGATCACACAAAATAAATTTTCAAAATATAATGGCTTAAAACATGAAAAGCTAAATTTTAATACCGATAAAAAAATCATTTTAATCCCTGCTCAAGTAGAAGATGATGCTTCTATGATCTTAGGTGGTGCAGGTTATGATACTTTAAAACTTTTACAAAGTGTGAGAAGGGCCAATGAAAACGCCTTCTTAGTTTTTAAACCTCACCCTGATGTATTAAGTGGTAACCGCAAAGGTTTAAAAGATAAAAGTATTATTTTAAAATATTGCGATGAGATTATAGAAAATGTCAGTATAGATAGTGCTATCAATGCGAGTGATGAAGTCCACACTATAACCTCTACAAGCGGTTTTGATGCTCTTTTGCGTGGCAAAAAAGTAGTGGTGTATGGTAAGCCTTTTTATGCAGGTTGGGGTTTGACAAGCGATTTACATAAAATTCCAAGACGCACAAGAGCGCTTAGCTTAGAAGAGCTTGTTGCTGGGGTTTTGATCCTTTATCCAAGATACATCCATCCAAAAAGTAAAAATTTATGTGAAGTTGAGCTTGCATTAGATATAATGTTAAAAATGCAAAAAGATTATTTTTCTAAATTTTATTTGCGTTGGTTTATGGATATAAGAATTTATATATTAAGAAAAATAAGAAGATTAGTAGAATTTATTTTGATTAGATGAATTTAAGTAAAAAGTTTAAAAAATTTTCTGGTAAAAATGTTTTATTACTCCAAGGACCTGTGGGAGGGTTTTTTCGTAAAATTGCTACAAAAATTCCAAAAGCTAAGGTTTATAAAGTAAATTTTAATGGTGGAGATTTTTTCTTTTATCCTTTTAAAAGCATTAACTATACTAAAAGCTTAGCCGAGCTTGAAGACTTTTATAAAAAGCTTTTTGAAGAAAAACAAATTCAAGTTATCATTATGTATAATGATTGTAGAAAAGTGCATGAGATAGCCATTAATGTTGCTAAGCAAATGGGTATTGAAGTATGGATTTTTGAAGAAGGTTATATAAGACCAAACTTCATTACTTTTGAAAAGGATGGAGTAAATGCAAACTCCACTTTACCAAGAGAAAAAGAATTTTATCTAAGTCAGAAAAAATTTGATAAAGATTTTAAATTTAAAACTTTCTCAAGCACTTTTAAAAATATGGCCTTTTCTTCATTTTTATACTGGCTTTTTGCTTTTTTATTTTCTTGGTATTTTAATAATTCTTTACACCATAGAAGTTTAAAATTATTTGACTTTTTACCTTGGCTTTGCTCAATATATAGAAAAAACAAATACAAAATCACAGAAAAAAGTTTAAATGAAAAAATTCTTTCCCTAAAACAAAAGTATTTTTTAGCTATTTTGCAAGTGCATAATGATACTCAACTCTCCCATCATTATAAAAAAACTACAGAAAAATTTATAGAAGAAGTGATCATCTCTTTTGCTAATCATGCTAAAGCAAAGTCTTATCTAGTTTTTAAGCACCATCCTATGGATCGTGGCTATAGGGACTATACTAAGCTTATAGAAGATTTGAGTTTAAAATACAATGTTGAGGGCAGAATTTTATATGTACATGACTTACACTTACCTACGCTCTTAATCAATGCAAGGGGTACTATAGTCATAAATAGCACAGTAGGGCTTTCTGCTTTATATCACAATAGCCCTTTAAAAGTTATGGGAAAAGCCTTTTATGATGTTGAAGGTTTGACTTATCAAAAAAGCTTGCATACTTTTTGGAAAGAATGCAGGGCATATAAGCCTGATGCTGTTTTGCACGCTAAATTTAGAAATTATGTGATATATAAAACCCAAGTCAATGGGAATTTTTTCAAAAATACTAGTTTAGATTAAATTTTCTTTTTATAGTTTTTTGCAATTTTTTTTAGTTTAAAAGGTAAGCTTAAATAGCCTATTTTAAAGGGAGTTCTTGAAGCTTGCAAAAGCGCATTACCTAAAAGATAAGGCAAGTGTGTTTTGGCTATTTGAGCGTGTTTGTAGTCTGCATAGGCTTTTAGCGGTGGTAGATTTTTTTGATCTTTTTGATTTTTAAAATGCTCTTTTTTGACTTTTCTTAGTTCAAAGGGTATTTTAAAGCAATCCAAATAACTTTTACTATTTTTCATGATAGCTTCCCCAAGCTTATAGCTTAGTCTTTCTTTTATCCTTAAGCTAGCTCCATAAAGTTTATTGTTTTGGTGGATAAACATCTCATATTCATTTTTTAAGCCTTTATGATTTAAAAAACGCAAAAGATTATGATTTTGACTTTGTAAAAATGTTTGCATATCAAGTTTTTTTTAGTTCATGGTATTCTAGTGCTAATTCTTTGTAAAATGCTATAGGTGGTATCAAAAGCTCATAAGCATTTGTAAGATAATTTTTACATTCAATTTTTTTATTATTATCATTTTCTAAAAATAAAATTCCTATTAAGTCCACATAATCAAGTCTTGGTGTTTTTTCATTTGCTATGCTTAAGCCCGAACTTTCCTCGCTTTGCTTGATAATTTGTGTATTAACATACAAAAAGGTTTGCTCATCACAAATTGCTTTTTCATTTTGTATATCTTGAAAAGTATTGATAAGTCCAAAATTTTTTACTAATTTAAAAGATGAGTTTTCAATGCTTATAGATGATATAGCATGGGTTGATAAATTGGCGTGATTCCAAGTGTGTATGCCTAAGATTTGATAATTTTTGAACTCTTTTGGAAAAATGATTTTTTCATTAGCTTTAATCTTTGCAGTTTTTTCACAAAAAAATGAGTTTTTATGCTCTATCTTGGTTAAATTTGAAGGTGCAAAGATATGATATTTTCTTTTTGAGCAAATGATATTTTCTTTAGATTTTTTAAAGCTGTGTAAATTTTTAATGATGTTTTTTCCAAGCTCTTGCATAGCTAGTGGCATAGGGTGGAATTTATAGTTTTGATCAAAATCATAAAGATTATTTTTTTGGTAGTAAAGATCTACATCGATTAGATTAAAACCATAATGAGCACAATTTTTCCTATGAGCTTCATTGATAGCTTTTGATTTATCATTACAAGCTGGTATGGGGAGTATAAGCACTATAGTAATTTTGTTTGCTTTGTAAAGTTCTTCATAAAAATAATCAATATTTCTAAGTATAATATTTAAACTCATAGGGCTTAAATAATCATTGATATTTGATTCACTGATGAGAAAATCACTTTTATTTATAGTATTTTCATGGCGTATTAACTCATAAAGATTTTGCAAAGAAGTACTAAGCCCTAAAGCGTAATTATGTAATGTAATGTCTTTATTTTCAAGACCTATCCTAAGACCATTTTTAACTACACTATTGCTACCACCTAGTAAGATTACATCCATAAGTTCTTTCTTGATTTTTTTTAATTTTTATTTATTTTATAAAATATTTTTTAATGAATAATTTCAGAGTAAAAACCCCTCATTTTATCTTTAAATAGGTATTTGACAAAGATAACAACTTTAGCTATATTTTTAAATTCAGTATTAAATTTACTTAGGATGTTGATGAAAAAAATATGCCAAAAAAGAGATGTTTTTTATATAGCTGGTTATGATCCTAGAGGATATAGGCATTATTATGCTATGTTTAAAAAAAATTTAGCTGAGCAGAATATACTTTTAAATTATGATTATACTTTATCAAAAGCTCAAGTTAATATTTATCCTTTTTGGCAAATTCAAACCCCACATACAAGTACTTCTTACACCTTTTTAAGCTGGAATGATATAGTCAAAAAAAACTGGTCAGAGGGTATAAAAGATGCCTTGAGTGATTGTTATAGTTTTTTTAGAATTTATACCATCACAGGACTTTTTTTAAAATTCGGTAAAGAATCCCCGCACCAACTTATCACAGGTTATTATCCATTTTTTTATGTGCTTTTGAGTTTGATTTTTACTTTATTTTGTGCCTTTGGAAGTTTGTTATATTTGCAAAATTTTCATATTGTTTTGGGAATTTTAGCCTTTATTTTATCATTAGTGTTTTTACCAAAAATGCTTTATAAATTAGGCAAGAAATTAGCTGTTTTTTGGATAGCTAGAATTTGTTCTTTTTGTGCAAACTGGGAGAAAAATTCTCAAGGTGAACTTGAATTAAGAATGGATGATTTTGCTAGGGTTATCTTTGAAAAACTAAAAGAAAATGCAAATGACAAAAATTACGAACTTATCTTAAGCGCACATAGCGTAGGAACGGTGCTTTGTATAAATGTTTTAGCAAAAGTGCTTAGAAAATGTGAAGATGAAAATATATCTTTTGAAAATTTAAAGGTTTTAACTTTAGGTGAGTGTATACCTTTGGTAAGCTATCAAAAAAGATCTTTTGAGTTTAGAAAAGACTTAGAGTATTTAGGAAGTAAGAATTTAATATGGTATGATTTTACTTCTATTATTGATGGGGCTTGTTTTGCACAAGTTGATTTTATACGCACAAGCGGAGTGAAAGCACAATTTAGTCCAAAATACCTTTCGGCTAAATTTCATACCTTATATAAAAACAAAGATTATAAAAAAATCAAAAAAGACAAATATAAAGCACATTTTTTATATTTATTTGCCACACAAATTCAAGGAGTATATAACTTTTTTGAATTTATTATAGGTAAAAATAAATTAGAAGAAAAAATCAAATAGGAGGAAAAAAATGGGTCAGTGTCCTTTTCATCCAAAGCCTTATAAAAATAAAGCTTCTACGTTAACTACTTTTTTACTAAAAAGAAGATCTTGGCTTGATGGACTTTATGAGCGAAGCTATAAAATGATGATGGGTAGAGTAAAAATGCCCGGATTTGATCTATATGTAGTAAATGATCCAAAAGAAGTTAGACGTATCATGGTAGATGAGGTTAGAGAATATCCAAAAAGCCAACTTTTACATGAGCTTTTAGAGCCACTTTTGGGCATAAGTATTTTTACAACTAATGATAGAGTATGGGAAAAGCAAAGAGAACTTTTAAGACCTTCTTTTGAAATGACAAGGATTTCTAAGGTTTTTAATTTGATGAGTGAAGCAGCTTCTGATATGATGGCAAGATTTGCAAGGTATGAAGATAAAGCGATTATAGAGGTAGATGAAGCTATGACTTTTGTGACTGCAGATGTGATTTTTAGAACTATCATGTCATCAAAACTTGATGAGCAAAAAGGTAAACTTGTTTTAGATGCTTTTGTAACTGTGCAAGAAGAAACAGTTAAAACAGCTATGCGAAGAATGTTTCGTTTCCCAACTTGGCTTTCAAATCTTTTGGGCGAGAAAAAAAGACTTAAAGCAGGTGGAGTTATACGCAAAGTTTTATCAGATATTATAAAGCCAAGATATGATAATGCTCTAAATGATCAAGGAAAATATGAAGATATTTTATCATCATTGCTTATGGTGGTAGATGCAGATACTAATGAGAGATTTTCTTTTAATGAAATTTTAGACCAAGTTGCCATGCTTTTCTTAGCAGGCCATGAAACCACTGCAAGCTCGCTAACTTGGACGCTATATATTTTAAGTATTTCTCCAAATGAGCAACAAAAAGCCTATGAAGAAATCATGCAAGTTGCGGGTGATGAAGAGTTTAAAATAGAACATATTAGAGCAACGAAATATCTTACAAATGTGTTTAAAGAAAGTTTAAGACTTTATCCACCAGTTGGCTTTTTTGCTAGAGAAGCAAGAAATGATAACAAAATGAGAGATAAGCTTATTAAAAAAGGTTCAGGTGTAGTGGTAGCTCCATGGCTTATTCATAGACATGATAGTTTTTGGGAAAATCCACATGAGTTTGATCCAAGTCGCCATGAAGATAAAAGCAAGATTAAAAAAGACACTTATATGCCTTTTGGTATGGGAGAGCGTGTGTGTATAGGGCAGGGTTTTGCTATGCAAGAGGCTATTTTGATTTTAGCTAATATTTTAAGGACTTATAAGTTAGAATTAGAAGAAAAATTTGTACCTGATATAGTAGGAAGACTAACTATAAGATCAGCAAATGGTATGAATATAAGATTTATAAAAAGGCAAAAATGAAAGAAAAATTAGCAGGAACTATACTACTTTGCGCTATCGTTCCTTTAGCGGTGATTAGTTATCTTTTTATTGTTATAGTGGGTACTTTTGGTAATCCTGCTAGGGTTAGACAAGGTGTGAGAGCGCTTGATCATTTTGTCAATGCTACTTTGTTTAATGGTTATGCTTGGGAGTCTTTATCATCCCATGCTTGGAGAGAACGCGATAAAAGATGGGCTAAAATAGTTATCAAAATCACAGATTTTTTTGACAAAAATCACTGCCAAAAGGCAAATAAAAGAGAACAACCTATAGTGGATTTAGTTTTAGAAAGAAAGCTTACCGAGCAAACTGTCGGTAAGCAGCTTTAATTTTCTCCAAATAAAGCTTTAAGGTTTTTAAACGCTTCTTCTTGGTTATTAGTTTTATCTTCATTATTTACTTCATTAAGTTCTATCTCATATCCAAGAAGCATGCTAGCTAGGCGTATATTAATACCACTTTTTCCTATGGCTTTGCTTTTTTGTTCGCTATTTAGCGTTACAATAGCTTTTTTATCTTCGATACTAACTGAGTTTATAATGGCTGGAGCTAGGCTTCTTGTGATTAAAATTGCCATTTCATTAGAATACTCAATGCAGTCAATATTTTCATTTTTTAATTCTTTGCTTACAGCATTGATTCTAACTCCTTTTATACCCACAGTTGCTCCTACTGCATCAACACTCGGGCTATTAGCTTGCAAGATGATTTTTGCTCTCTCGCCTGGAATTCTTGCACTTGCATAAATATTTATAAGGCCATCTTTGATTTCAGGAACTTCAGCTTTTAATAAAGCTTCTAGAAATTTAGGGCTAGTTCTACTAAGTTCCATTCTCATACCCGATTTATCAATATATACATGTCTAATAACAGCTTTAATCACATCGCCTACTTTAAATTTTTCACCTTTGATACGATTTTTTCTAGGTAAATATGCACGAAACTCATCAATTTCTACATAGGTATTTTCTTCACTATCTACTCTTACTACGCTACCAAAAACCATATGTCCTACCATTTTTTGGTATTTTTCATAGATTTTTTCTTCTAAGAGTTTTTGAATGTTATATTCTAATTCTTTATGTAAGATATTTACAGCAGTACGGCCTAAATTTTCCAAAGAACATTCATAAGTTAGCTCATCGCCAATTTCTACATCTTTAGCTTCAGACCTTGCTTTACTTAAAGCGATAAAATGCTCATTTTCATTTTCTAATCTTTCATCATTATCAGCTACTACGATGATTTTTTGATAAAGTTGCAAATTTTTACCCGAATCAACAAAAAATTCATATTTATCGCCATAAATTTTCTTAGCAGTATTAATAAGTGCTTTTTTAACTCTTTCTCTTACATCTTCTATTTGTAAATTTTTCTCATTAGCAATGGATTCAATTATATCTGTGATTTTTTCCATAATGACAATACAACCTTAATTTTGGATTTTAAAAGTTTGAAGAATAAAATTATATCTTTAATAAGTTTAATTAAAAGTAAAATTTGCTATAATTTCAGATTAAAAAAACTTGAGGATGATGATATGGACTTAAAAATAGCAAGAACCTCTGTTGATGAAAAGCCAAAAAGTATAAGTTTAGAAAGTATTGAAAAGGCTGTGGATAAAGAAGGTCAAAAATTTTTCTATTTCGATAAAGATAATGCCCATAAGCAATTAATCGCTTTGGTAGAGCATTTTGAAAAAAAAGGAAAATGTGTTTATCATAGAACAATCAAATATGGTTTAGATGATGCAGATTTTATGTATGAGGTACATATTCTTTGAGTAAAAAACTTTTTATACAAACTTTAGGTTGTGCTATGAATGTGCGTGATTCAGAGCACATGATAGCTGAACTTAAAGAAAAAGAAAATTATGAATTAACTCAAGATGCAAAAGAAGCAGATTTGATTTTAATCAATACTTGCTCGGTACGTGAAAAGCCTGTGCATAAACTTTTTTCAGAAGTTGGAAGTTTTGAAAAAATCAAAAAAAATGGAGCTAAAATAGGAGTTTGTGGTTGCACTGCTTCACATTTGGGAGATGAGATTTTCAAGCGTGCTCCTAATGTGGATTTTGTTTTGGGTGCTAGAAATGTTTCTAAAATCACAAAGGCCGTAAATACTCCAAAATTTTTAGGTAATGATATAGATTTTGATGAGAGTAATTATGCTTTTGCAGATTTTAGAAATAGCCTTTATAAGACCTATATTAACATCTCCATAGGTTGTGATAAGCATTGTACTTATTGTATAGTGCCTCACACAAGAGGAGATGAGATTTCTATACCTTTTGAGATTATTAAAAATGAAGCATTAAAAGCTGTTTCTAAGGGTGCTAAAGAGATTTTTTTGCTAGGACAAAATGTTAACAATTACGGCAAAAGATTTTCTAATGCACATGAAAAGATTAATTTTTCAGATCTTTTGGAAAAGTTAAGTGAAATTGAAGGTTTAGAGCGTATCCGCTTTACAAGCCCACATCCATTGCATATGGATGATAGATTTTTAGAGGTTTTTTCTAAAAATCCTAAAGTTTGTAAGTCTATGCATATGCCTTTGCAAAGTGGTTCAAGTGAAATTTTAAAGGCTATGAAACGCGGTTATACTAAAGAGTGGTATTTAGATAGAGCATTGAAACTTCGTTCTATGTGTAAAGATGTGAGTATTTCTACTGATGTGATTGTGGCTTTTCCAGGTGAGAGTGATAAAGACTTTGAAGATACCATGGATGTGCTTGAAAAAGTGCGATTTGAGCAAATGTTTTCTTTTAAATACTCTAAAAGACCATTAACTAAAGCTGCAACTATGCCAAATCAAATTCCTGATGATATAGCTTCAAAACGCTTGAGTGTTTTACAAGCAAGACATACAGAAATTTTAGATGAAATTGTTGTAAAACAAAAAGATAAAGAATTTGAAGTTTTATTTGAAGAATTAAGAAGTGAAGGTTTTGTAGCAGGTAGAAGTGATAATAATTTTTTGATTCAAGTTAAAGGCAGTGAAGAGTTATTAGGACAAATGAAAAAAGTAAAAATCACCAATCCTAGGCGTATGGTGTTAAATGGCGAAATCCTTTAAGATTAATCTTTTAGCTTTTGGAATTTTTTTATTACAATGGCTAATTTTTTTAACTTGTAGAAAGGTTTATTTAGGGCAAAAGCTTCCAAAAAGATCATGTGTGATACTTTTTTGGCATGGGCGTCTTGCTTTAATGCCTTTTGCTTATCGTAAAATGGGTATTAAAGGAAAAAAAGCTTATGTGATGATTTCACACCATAAAGATGGGGAGATCATTGCTAGAAATATTGCTTTTTTTGGTTTAGATACTTTAAGAGGTAGCACAAGCAAAGGTGCTTTGGCTTTATTGAAACAATCTTTTAAAATTTTAGATCAAGGCGATGATGTGATTATCACTCCAGATGGGCCAAGAGGACCTTATCATAGTGTTTCAGATGGTTCTGTGATGATAGCTTTAAAAAAAAATGCTCCACTTTTTTTGCTAAATTATGAAGCAAGTTCTTTTTGGGAATTTAAAAGTTGGGATAAAATGATCTTACCTAAGCCTTTTTCTAAGATTACTTATAGATTAAGTGAAGAAATCAAAATACAAAATTTGAATTTAGAAGAAGCTAAAGTATTGATAAAAGAAAAATTTGATATGATAAATCAAATAGATAAAGGATAAACACCATGTTATCTTTTTTTAGAAAGTATATTTTACAGCTTTTAATTTGTATTTGTTATGATGAAAAACAATACATTATAAGATGTCATACTTGGAAAAAATCTCAACCAGTTGATACTTTTGAAAAAAGTTTTGAAGATAAAGAAAAAGCAATAGAATATGTTAAAAATTTAAGTAAAGACTTTCAAATTTATTATATTTGTACTTTTTTTACACCTATTGCTCAAGGTGTAGTGCCAAGTCCAAATTTTAAAGAGCTTTCTAATTTTGGAGTAGAAGCAAATAATGTTAAATGTATTCCTTTTAATAATGCTTTGTTGTATGTTTCCAATCAATCTTTGAGTTCTTACAAAGAAGATTATGAGGCTTTTGGTGGTTTAGATTTGCTTTACTCACCTTTTTCTTTGCTTTATCATTGTATAGCAAATAGAGGTTTTGAAGAAAAAATAGGCCTTTATGTGTATAGATATCATGATTTTGTTGCGATGTTAATTTGTAAAAATGAGATTATATTATTTGGAAGTTATTTTAATATAGCTAGTCAAAATTATGACGAAGTTGATTTTTTTGATGACATTAAAGAAGAATTTGATTTGCAAATTGATGATGAAAGCCAAGAAGAAGAAAATGAACAAAATTATGATTTAAAAAGTTTAGAAGAGATGAGTAAAGAACTTGATAAGCTTGAAGATTTAGATGAGAATGAAGAGCAGCTTCCTATGGAATCTTTAGAAAATTTTAGTTCAGATATGAAAATGATAGAATACATCATTTCAAGTGTAAAAGAATTTTATCATAATCCTTTGTATGATAATAGTTTTTTAGAAGAAATTGTAATTTTTGATGAGGAAAGTTTTAGTGCAACCTCGCTAGATTATTTAGAAAATGAGCTTTTTATAAAGCCAAAAGTAGAGCTTATAGATACTTTAAATTTGATGAATGAGCTTGTAGTTAAGGATTTGAAGCTATGAGATATAGTTTAATAAAGCCGAAGATAAAACCAGTTTTTAATCTTTTTACTAGAATTTGGATTTATTTTACTAGTATTAGTGTGTCTTTGATTTTTGTGGTGTTTATTGTTGTTGTTTTTAAAAGCTACTATGCATCTGTGCAACTTGATGATAAGAAAAAAGAATTGGCTCAAATCATAGCTCAAATTAATTCCAATAAACTTAAATATCAAGAATTAGTAAGACAAAATAATAAAGCAGAAATGATTTTAGGGGATTTAGAACAAGAACGAGAGAATGGTAAAAATAAAGTTTTATTAAAAAGTATTCAAAACCTTTTTACTTTAGTGCCTAAAAATATATCTTTAGATGAGGTTTTAATGGAAGATAGGTCGCTTATTTTAAGAGGTATTACACCCACTAAAGAAATGTTTGCCTTGTTGTTAGAAGCCCCATTAAGAAGTATTTTTTCAAATTCTCAAACAAGCTATTATCAATTAGAAAATGGGTGGTATCGCTTTGTTAGTGTAAATATTACTATACCAGAGGAAATGTATGAACAAAAAAGATAAGAGCTTAGAAGAAGCTGATATATTAAAGATATTGATTTATTCTTTTTCATTTGTTGCACTTTGTGCAATATTGATTTTATTCTTAATTGTACCTTTTTTGAAGGATTATAAAATCGAACATTCCAGATTAGCTGCTCAACAAATTCAAAACACCAAAGCATTAAATGAATTACAAGCTTTGGAAAAGGTTATTAGAGATTTTCAAAGTACAAACGCGCAAAATTTAGCTCAAATCAATGCGGAATTTTCTCAAAAAGAATTAATGGATTTTATGAAAAATTATTTTGATGATGTCAAAATAAATCTTATTCCTATTAAAAAAAGACAAGAATATTTAAAATATCAATTTGGAGTTAGCGTAAAGATGAAAAATCCACAAGCTTTTTATTCTTTTTTAAATGATTTACAAAGATATAAAAATTTAATAGAAATAAGTACGCCTGTTGAATTTAAATCAGAAGAAAAACACATTGATCTTAAATTTAGAATCAAAGTGTTTCATGCTTTAGCTATTCAAAAATAATTACTTCATTATTTTGATAAGGAGAGATTTTTTCTTCCTTTTTACTATCTTGTTTTATATCTTGAGCTTCTAAATTTTCTTGTGCTTTTGACTCTTCCTTGATTTCTTTTATATTGGTTTTTAAACTAGAAGTGATTTCTTTGTAAAAAGCAATAAAAACTTTATCAATTTCCAAAGCACTAGCCGCAAGACTTTCATTTACTTGGGTTGGGACAGCACTATAAACTTGTCTAAAACTTTCTATACTTGCTTGACCTTTTATAGGATAGTTTAAAATAATAGGATCATTTAATTTTGCAGAGCTTGTTGTGCTTTGGAAGGTATCTTCTTGATGCAAATTATTTAAATGACTTTGAGCTTCTAAAATAATCATAAAAGAAGATTCTACACTATCGCCTCCAAGACTTGAATTTCTTGTAACTTTATCCTCATATAAGTTAGCACTGATGGTAATATTAAAAACATAATCAGGATTTTCATTATCTATAGTATATCCTTTACTTTCTAATAGTGCTTTACTATCTTTAAATAGCTGTTTTTTTAGTAATTCTAGGCTTTTATTGATTCTTTGATTTAGGGTAGATTGTTCAAAATAAGAACTATAAAAAGTATTTTTAATAATTTCTATTTCATTGATTTTAACTTTTGGGCTATTTTCTTTTGTATTGTTATGTTCTTCAAAAGAACTTTTAAAACTTGGCATAGAAATATAATAAGTTTTTTGATTACCAGTGCAAGCACTTAAAAATAAAATTATGCTAAAAAATAATAATATTTTTTTCATTTTCTCTCCTTGTTATTTTTATAATTATACAATTTTTTGCTATATTATGTGTTTTATTATAAAGGCTTTTTTATGGAATTTTGGCAAAATATTTATGCAAATTTTGATGTAGTGGCTTTTGAAATTTTTGGTTTAAAAGTGCATTGGTATGGTATTATGTATGTATTAGCCTTACTTGTTGCTTTAATGGTTGCAAAATACTATGCTATTAAAGACAATATGGGAATTTCAAAAGCTATGCTTGATAGTTATTTTATATGGGTGGAAATTGGTGTAATTTTAGGTGCAAGATTGGGTTATATTTTAATTTATGATGCAAATACTTTATGGTATCTTACACATCCTTGGCAAATTTTTAATCCTTTTTATAATGGAGAATTTGTAGGAATTAGAGGTATGAGTTACCATGGTGCTGTTATAGGATTTTTAATAGCAACTTATGCTTTTTGTAAAAAAAATAAACAAAATTTATGGAAATATTTAGATTTGGTTGCTATTAGTGTGCCATGTGGTTATATTTTTGGGCGTATTGGAAATTTTTTAAATCAAGAGCTATTTGGTAGAGCTACGGATGTACCTTGGGGTATTTATGTAGATGGGGTATTGCGTCATCCTTCGCAACTTTATGAAGCATTTTTAGAAGGTTTTATAGTTTTTATCATTTTATTATTGATAAAAAAATATAAAAAATACAATGGAGAGCTTATTGCTTATTATACAATTTTTTATGCTTTAGCGCGTTTTGTTTGTGAGTTTTATAGAGAGCCTGACTTTGGTATAGGCTTTGTTGCTTTTGGTATGAGTATGGGCCAAATTTTAAGTATTATAATGTTTTTATTAGGACTAATTTTATCTTTTTATTTAAGAAATATTAAAAAAAATTTATAAATTTTTATTTTTTTTAAGAATAAAAGTTCTATAATTGCTCCGATATTATAAATTATCAACTTTTTAAAGGAGTAAATATGAGCCAACTCATTGAAGGTTTTTTAGGCAAGAGTGTTGATGGCAAAAAAAGCAAAATGCCAGCAAAACTTGACTATATTCAAAGTGCAACAGGCTTGATTTTAGGCTTGTTTATGTGGGCACATATGTTTTTCGTTTCTACCATTTTGGTTAGTGATGATTTTTTTGATTCAGTAGTTCACTTTTTGGAACTAAAATTTATCATTGATAGCCCTATGATGAGCTACATCACTTCTTTTTTAGCCGCCTGTGTTTTAGTGATTTTCTTTGTGCATGCAGGTCTTGCAATGAGAAAATTTCCTATCAATTTTAGACAATATCAACTTTGTAGAACACACTTAAAATATATGAATCATGGTGATTCTTCTTTATGGTGGGTTCAAGCTGCAACTGGTTTTGTAATGTTTTTCCTAGGTTCAGCGCATTTGATTTTTGTTATAACTAATGCAGATAAAATCAGTGCTGATATGTCAGGCGATAGAGTGGTAAGTCATTTTATGTGGTTATTTTATATTGCCTTATTAATCTGTGTTGAGTTGCATGGAAGTATTGGTTTATATAGATTATGTGTAAAATGGGGTTGGTTTGAAGGTAAAGATGCAAAAGAAAGTCGTAAAAAACTTAAAAAAGCAAAATGGTTTATTAGTATTTTCTTCTTAGTTTTAGGTGTATTAAGCTTAGCTGCTTTTGCAAAAATAGGTCTTAATAATTACCAAAACAACTCTGTAGCGCAAATAGTAAAAACTTATGATGGAGCTAAATATGAACATACAATATAGTGATGCTTTAGTTATTGGTGGTGGTCTTGCAGGTTTAAGAGCTGCTATTGAAGTTGCAAAAAGTGGTCAGAGTGTAACTTTATTAAGTATTTGTCCGGTTAAAAGATCTCACTCAGCTGCTGTACAAGGTGGTATGCAAGCAAGTTTAGGAAATAGTGTAAAAGGCGAAGGTGATAATGAAGATGTGCATTTTGCTGACACAGTAAAAGGATCTGACTGGGGCTGTGATCAAGAAGTAGCTAGAATGTTTGCACAAACTGCTCCAAAAGCGGTTCGTGAGCTTGCTGCTTGGGGTGTGCCTTGGACTAGAGTTACAAAAGGACCTAGAACTGTTGTTATAAACGCTCAAAAAACTACTATCGAAGAAAAAGAAGAAGCACATGGTCTTATAAATGCAAGAGACTTTGGTGGTACTAAAAAATGGAGAACATGTTATATCGCTGATGCAACAGGGCATTGTATGTTATATGGTGTGGCAAATGAAGCGATTAAACATCAAGTTAAAATCATTGATAGAATGGAAGCAGTAAGATTAATTCATGATGGTAAAAAATGTTTAGGAGCTATTGCTAGAGATTTAACTAATGGAGAATTAATTGCTTATGTTGCTAGAGGAACTATGATTGCAACAGGTGGTTATGGTAGAATTTATAAACAAACTACAAATGCTGTTATTTGTGAGGGAACAGGAGCTGCTATTGCGCTTGAAACTGGACTTTGTAGACTTTCAAATATGGAAGCAGTGCAATTTCATCCAACTCCAATCGTGCCAAGTGGTATCTTACTAACTGAAGGTTGTAGAGGTGATGGTGGTATCTTAAGAGATGTTGATGGTTACCGCTTCATGCCTGATTATGAGCCTGAGAAAAAAGAACTTGCAAGTAGGGATGTTGTAAGTCGTAGAATGATGGAACATATTAGAAAAGGAAAAGGGGTAAAAAGCCCTTATGGAGATCATTTATGGCTTGATATTTCTATCCTTGGTCGTGCTCATGTTGAAAAAAATCTTCGTGATGTTCAAGATATTTGTAAAACATTTAATGGTATTGATCCTGCTGATGAGGGTCCAAAAGGCTGGGCGCCAGTTTTACCTATGCAACATTACTCAATGGGTGGTATTAGAACAAAACCAACCGGTGAAAGTCAATGGTTAAATGGTCTTTTTGCGTGTGGTGAAGCAGCTTGTTGGGACATGCACGGATTTAACCGCTTGGGTGGAAATTCATGTTCAGAAACTGTTGTTGCAGGTATGATCGTAGGG
This sequence comes from Campylobacter sp. CNRCH_2016_3089, assembly GCF_025772505.1. Taxonomy (NCBI): domain Bacteria; kingdom Pseudomonadati; phylum Campylobacterota; class Epsilonproteobacteria; order Campylobacterales; family Campylobacteraceae; genus Campylobacter; species Campylobacter sp. CNRCH_2016_3089. Next base: position 109,808 of record NZ_JAKMSF010000002.1, on the reverse strand, counting down.
GATTATTTTGCACAATATTGTAAAGAAAATGGTTCAGAAATTGATACAAACATCGTTAAATCTTTCCTTTCTAAAGAGTATGATTATTTAAAATCTCTTGTAAGTAAAGAAGGAAAACATGATGTATTTGAAATCAAAAACAGAATGAAAGACATTATGTGGGAAAAAGTAGCTATCTTTAGAACAGGTCAAGGTCTTGAAGAAGCGGTTAAAGAACTTGAAGAGTTATATCATAAATCACTTGATCTAAAAGTGCATGATAAAGAATTAAAATGTGCAAATCCAGAGCTTGAAGAAGCTTACAGGGTTCCAAGAATGCTAAAAATTGCTTTATGTGTTGCTTATGGTGCGCTTTTAAGAACAGAAAGCCGTGGGGCTCATTATAGAGAAGATTATCCAAAAAGAGATGACTTAAATTGGATGAAAAGAACAAATACTTACTGGGTAGAAGGTGAAAGTATGCCTAGGGTTGAGTATGAAGATCTTGATATTATGAAAATGGAAATTCCACCTGCATTTAGAGGTTATGGTGCTAAAGGAAATATCATTGAAAACCCATTAAGTGAAAAACGCCAAGCTGAAGTTGATGCGATCCGTGAAAAAATGGAAGCAGAAGGCAAAGGTAGATATGAAATTCAACATGCTTTAATGCCTTATGAATTACAAGCTAAATTTAAAGCACCAAATCAAAGAATAGGAGTTGATTATGAGTAGAAAATTAACAATAAGAGCATTTAAATATAATCCATTAAGTAAAATTTCTAAGCCTCATTTTGTTACTTATGAGCTTGAAGAAACTCCATTTATGACGATTTTTGTGTGTTTAACTCAAATCAGAGAAAAAATGGATGCGGATTTGAGTTTTGACTTTGTATGTAGAGCAGGGATTTGTGGAAGCTGTGCTATGATGATCAATGGTAAGCCAAAACTTGCTTGTAAAACATTGACAAAAGACTATCCAGATGGCGTTATAGAGCTTATGCCTTTACCTGCATTTAGACACATAAAAGACTTAAGTGTTAATACAGGTGAGTGGTTTGATGGTATGTGCAAACGCGTTGAAAGCTGGGTACATAATGAAAAAGAAACAGATATTTCTAAACTTGAAGAGCGTATTGAACCAGAAGTTGCTGATGAGACTTTTGAACTTGATCGTTGTATAGAGTGTGGAATTTGTGTTGCTTCTTGTGCGACTAAGCTAATGAGACCTGACTTTATCGCAGCTACTGGACTTTTAAGAACAGCTAGATATTTACAAGATCCACATGATCACAGAACCATAGAAGATTTTTATGAATTAGTGGGTGATGATGATGGTGTGTTTGGATGTATGTCTTTACTTGCATGTGAAGATAATTGTCCAAAAGAACTACCTTTACAAAGCAAAATCGCTTATATGAGAAGACAGCTTGTTGCTCAAAGAAACAAATAATCCTAGCCCCCAAGAAAAGGGGGCTCTTAAAACCTTACTAAAACAAATTTGGCAAAATCATAGCGTTTATCTTGATACAAATACACTTTTTGATGAAAGTTTAATTGATGCTCAAAAAGCAGCAATTATTTTAAGTACTAATCTTGATAATTATGAAAGATTTAGTGCTTTAAATGAATTTAAAAATTTGATGAAAAGCTTAAATTTACGCTTAGATCTTTATGGTATACAGTATGCACAGGTTTGTTTTATTAATGCTTTAAATTTGGGAATTTTAGACAAAAACGAGCTTTTAAAAGCCTTAGAAAAACTTCAAAAAATCACCGATAATACTTTAATATATGCTTTTGTATCTAGGCAAAAAGTTATTCAAAAAGATTACAAGCAAGAAGTTAAAAACTCACATCAAACACTAGATCTCATTAATCAAAACTTACAAGAGCTTTGCGAGGATGAAAAAGCTCAAAAACTCTTACAAGAAGCTTTGGTTAAATTTGGTAATATTGATTTTTCTATCGCGGTAACGGGTGTGGTAAATGCAGGTAAATCAAGCATGCTAAATGCACTTTTAAAAAAAGATTTTTTAGGTGTATCTAATGTGCCTGAAACTGCAAATTTGAGTGTTTTAAAATACGGCAAAGACCAAAAAGCTAAGATATATTTTTGGAATGATGAAGAATGGCAAGATATTTTAAAAAGCTCTAAAGATAATCAAGACATGCAAGAACTTATAAAACAACTCGAGCAAAATTTTAATCTAAATGAATATCTTGAAAAAGAAAATAAAAATATAGAAATAAAAATTGAAGAATTAAAAAATTATACTAGCGCAAAAAACAAAATTTCAGCACTTATTAAAAAAATAGAGCTTTTTTCATCGCTTGATTTTTTAAAAGATAATGTTTGTATAGTTGATACTCCAGGACTTGATGATGTTATTATCCAAAGAGAACTTTTAACAAAAGATTATATAAGCAAGGCTGACTTTTTAATTCACCTTATGAATGCTTCTCAAAGTCTTAGTCAAAAAGATTGTGATTTTATTATAGAATGTTTGCTAACTTCAAGGGTAAGTAAGCTTTTGATTGTGCTTACTAAGGCTGACTTGCTTAGTCAAAAAGACTTGCAAGAAGTAATTAGCTATACTAAAAATAAACTCAAAGAAAATTTAGCACAAAAGCAGCTTAGCCAAGAATTATTAGATAATTTAGATTTTGTGTGTATTTCTTCAAAATTAGCTAATGATTTTTATCAAAAAAAAGGTGGGAATTTAGAACAAAGTAATATTTTAACACTAGAAGAACTTATAGCTAAAAGCTTATATGATAAAAACAAAATCGCTCTAAGTGCTTATAAAAAAGAATTATTATTGCATTTAGAAAAAATAGAAGAAAAAATTAAATTTTCTAATAAAATGCTAAATTATGAAAACTTTGAGCTTGATAAGCAAAATCAAGCTATTGTTAATGATTTTAAAGCAAAAAAAGAAAAATTAATGCAAGTAAAAGCAGAACTAAGTGCTATTTTTAACACAAAAGATGAAAATACTCAAGAAATTTTAACACTTTTGCATTTACTAGCTAAGAAATTAAAAGAAAAACTTATAGATGAGCTAAAATATAATCAAAATAATAAAATCAAAAACAACACTCAAAGACTAAATACTATCATTGATACGACTTTAAAAGATGGAATTTTTGATCTTTTAAGAGAGCTAAAACAGCAAAGTGAGTATAAAATTAATGAGCTTAAAACCACACTAAGTGTGAAATATGATTTTTTAAAAGCTATTTTAGAGCAAAATTGTGATGATTTTAAAAGTAAGGTTGAAACAAAAATAGAAAGCATTTTTACCAATGATCTTTTTATGGCATTAAAAGCAGGACTTTTAAAAAATTTAGAATCCACGCAAGATATTTATAAATTAGAAAGCTCTTTAGAAAATCAAATTTTAGAAAAATTACAAACATTTAATATAGAAAAAATCGCCCTAGATTTAAAAAATAATCAAGAATTTTTTACTAATTTAGAATTTAGTTTAAATTTATACGAAAAAGAGCAAGAAGAACAAATCAAAGACTTAAAAGACTTGATTTTACAAATAGAACAAAATGAACAAAATTCCAAAGAGTTTTTAGAAAAAAACAATACAAAATTACAAAGTTTAAAGACTTTAAAAACGGAGCTTTTAAATGCAAAATGATTTGATTAATGATTTTTTAAAAGCTTATGAAAATGCTTATTGTAAAAGCTTTGATGATAGTTTTGAAGGAAAAATCTTAGCAATCAAAAATGCATTTTTAGAACCAAGCTTGCATTTAAATGATGTCTTTTTAAAAGATCTTGAGATGATTATAGCTAGCTATAAAAGAGCCATTAATGTGGCTATTATAGGGCAATTTTCTAGTGGTAAATCTACGCTTTTAAATTTAATTTTACAAAAAGAATGCCTGCCAACAGGCGTGGTGCCAGTGACTTTTAAGCCCACTTTTTTACGCTATGCTAAGGAGTATTTTTTAAGAGTTGAATATGAAGATGGCAGTGATGAGATTGTTGATATAGACGAACTTTCTAAATTTAGTGATCAAAGAAATGAGCTAAAAGAAACTAAAAGTCTGCACCTTTTTGCACCTATTGAGTTTTTAAAAGATATCACACTTATAGATACCCCGGGTTTAAATGCAAACACCACCGATACGCTAACTACTTTTAAAGAGCTTTCTTTTATGCATAGTGCTATTTGGCTTAGTTTGATTGATAATGCAGGCAAAAAAAGTGAAGAAGAAGCCATAAAGGCAAATACTAAGCTTTTAGAGCGTGGTGGGATTTGCGTGCTAAATCAAAAAGATAAGTTAAGTCAAGATGAGCTAGAAAATGTTTTAAATTATGCACATTTAGTTTTTGATAAGTATTTTGAAAAAATCATCGCAATTTCATGCAAAGAGGCAAAATTTGATTTGCAAAAGTCAAATTTACCTTTACTTTATGAGTATTTAAAAAAACTTGATTATGAGTGCATTAAAAAAGATTTTATTAAAGAAAAACTTAGTAATTTATGTGAACTTTTGTCAAATCAATATGATTTGTTTCAAAATGCGCTAGAGCAATTAGAGCTTAAATTTAATACTGTTTTGCAAACTTTCAAAGCAAGCAAACTAGAGCAAAAAATCAAAATTTTAAATCATAATTGTTTAGATAAATTAAAACTTGTTGGAGAAAAAATTGCTCAAGAAATTTTAAAATTTATCAAAGAAAAAGATAGTAGTTATTATAAAGAAGCTAAGGGTTTATTTAAGAAAAATCTTTATGAAAAAGTTGCTTATAAAGCACCATATCTTTCAAGTGATGATGCATTTTTGGCTATGTTTTATAACTCTGAAGCAATGAATAAGGAATTTAAAAGATTAAAAAATGAAATCGCTTTAGAATTTAGTCAAATTAAAGATGATTTTTCCTTATTTTTTACTCATTTAGAAGAGCAAATTTTGCTTTTTAAGGCTCAATTTTCAAATTTACAAAAAGAAAATGCCTTAGAAAGTGAAAAAGAATTTGCTAGTTTTAGAAGCTTTGCTAGTGCTAGTGAAGAACTTTTTTTAAAAGATTTTAAACAATTATTGTTTAAAAGCCAACTTGAACTTGATCTATTTTTAGAAAAGCTTAATCTAAAGGCTTTGGCAAATTATGAAAGTGCTACTAAACTTACTTTGGGATTTTTTAGTACTAAAATGAATGCGAGTAAAGAATTTTACGAGCTTGATAGTACCGAGTTTAGCTTGTATCATCCAAAAGCAAGTGAAGTGCACCAAAGAGTATTAACCGAGCTTAATGTATATGAATTTGAAGATTTGCTTTTAAATAAGCCTGTGGTTTTAAAAATTTATAAAAATTATATGCAAAGTTTTGTTGATTTTATTGAGACTAAAAGACAGATTATTTTGAATTTAAAAAGTGAATTTGAGGCTAAAAAATCAATGATTTCTAGCATCAAATCCCAAATTTCTAAGCTTTAAAAATTTTTTCTAAGTGCGCTTTATAATTTGTGAAATATTCTTGTACTTGAGGATTTTTGATTACATCATTGGCTATAAAAGTAGGTAAAGCACTCATTCCTAAAAACTCATGTGCTTTGTGAAAGTGTAAATACACTCCATCAACTCCGGCTCCATTAAAGAATTCATTCTCATCATCAAAAGCTTGCATTGGAGCATTCCAAGTTAGTGAAAGCATGTATTTTTTATTTTTTAAAAGCCCACCTGTGCCATAATTTTTAGTAGGTTCATTATGACTTCTACCATCGTTTTTATAAAACACTCCATGCCCTGCTGTGAAAACATCGTCAATGTATTTTTTCACTATCCAAGGCTCTCCCATCCACCAACCAGGCATTTGCCAAATCAAAACATCAGCATTTAGAATTTTTTCTACCTCATCGTTTGTGTTATAACCTTGATCTATGTGTGTTTGTTGGGTTTGTAAACCAAGCTCTTGTAAAGTCTTAAGTGCAAGCTCATGCAAGCTTGTGTTTAATCTTCCTTTGGAGTGTCCAAATTCTTTTGCACCATTTAATAATAATACTTTTTGCATATTTTTCCTTTTTATGTTTTTTTAAAATTATAATTTAACTATAACTATATTTCAATGCTGAAGTTTATGTAAGATACTATATTATAAGAAAGTTTAAAACAAATATGTTACTTTTTATGATTGATTTTTTTAAAATAATACAAAAATAGTATTATTTTTTTTATTTAAGACTATATTAAAAAATCAAGGAATAGAATTGATATGATTTGATATTGTCAATAAAAAGGAGGAAGATATGCAAGATAATGTCATTGATCGTAGAAATTTTTTTAAATTAAGTCTTTTAGGTGGTGGCGTGGTTGCTGTTAGCACTATGAGTGGTGGAGCTATATTGCATGCTGCAGAATTAACTCATGCGCACAAGAAAACACAAGGAGGTTCAAATAAAATAAGAGGAAAAATGTTTTTTCAAGTGCAGACTGATTTTGATAATCTAAGTGCAGCATGTGAGAGAATTTATCCAAAAGATGAGCAAGGTGATGGTGCTATAGGCTTAGGCGTACCTTATTTTATTGATAATCAATTAGCTTCAGCTTATGGTTATAATGATAGAGAATACTTACAAGGACCATTTATAGAAGGAATTGCTGAGCAAGGTTATCAAACCCCAATGAAGCGTAATGAGATTTTTTTAGAGGGTGTTAAAGCTTTGGAAATAATATCTCAAAAGCGTTATAAAAAAACTTTTTCATCTTTAAAAGGAGTTGAGCAGGATAAAATTTTAGTTGATTTAGAAAAAAATAAAATCGATTTCATGGGATTTAAATCTTCTGAATTTTTTACTCTTTTAAGGGATATGACAATAGCTGGAGTTTTGTCTGATCCAATTTATGGTGGTAATGATAATAAAAATGGATGGAGAATGATGCAATATCCTGGTGCTCAAATGAGTTATATTGACAAAATTGCAAGTGATGAGTTTTTTGACATAGAGCCTATGAGCTTAGCTGATATGGAGGGATAAATTATGGTAGAAGTATTAAAAAAAGTAGATGTGGTAACAGTAGGAGCTGGTTGGACAGGTGGTATAGTTGCAGCAGAACTTACCAAAGCTGGATTGACTGTCTTGAGCTTAGAGCGTGGTATGATGCAAACTACGGAAAATTTTGCAATGATTCACGATGAGTGGAGATATGGTATTAACTATGGTTTAATGCAAGATTGCTCAAAAGATACAGTAACTTTTCGCCATAATGTCAATGGTTTGGCCTTACCATATAGAAAAATGGGATCTTTTTTACTTGGAAGTAATGTTGGTGGTGCAGGGGTGCATTGGAATGGTTGGACCTTTAGATTTTTACCTTATGATTTTGAGATTAAAACAAAAAGTTTTGAAAGATATGGTAATAAATTAGGTGATGATTATACCTTGCAAGATTGGGGTTTAACCTATAAAGATATGGAACCTTATTATGATAAGTTTGAAAAAACCTGTGGAATTTGTGGAGAAGAAAACCCACTTGCTGAAAAAATGGGTTTGTTTAGATCAAGTCCTTATCCGCAAGAACCTTTAGAAAATACTAAAATGCTTAAACGCTTCGAAAAAGCTGCAAAAGAAATGAAATTACATCCATTTAGATTACCTGCGGCTAATTCAAAAGGCGGTTATACTAATCCAGATGGTCAAGATCTAGCCCCATGTCAATATTGTGCTTATTGTGAGCGTTTTGGTTGTGAGTATGGTGCTAAGGCTAGTCCTATTAATACTGTCATACCTAAAGCCATGAGTACAGGAAAATATACTATAAGAACTCATAGTAATGTTATAGAAATACTAAAAAAAGATGGCAAAGCTACAGGAGTTAGGTTTGTAGATACTAGAACTATGAAAGAGTATATTCAGCCAGCAGATATTGTAGTGCTTACAAGCTATATGTTTAACAATGCTAAGCTTTTAATGGTAAGTGGTATAGGTGAGCAATACGATCCAAATACAGGCAAAGGTACTTTAGGTAAAAACTATTGTTATCAAATCAATATGGGAACAACAGCATTTTTTGATGAGCAATTTAATACATATATGGGTTCAGGTGCTTTGGGTACAACTTGCGATGATTATAATGGGGATAATTTTGATCACTCAAAAGAGAAGTTTTTACACGGAGCTATGATTTATAGTGTGCAACTTGGAAATCGCCCTATCCAATCAGCTCCTCTGCCAAAAGGAACTCCAAGCTGGGGAGCTGAATTTAAAAAAGCTTTAAACTATAATTTTACAAGAGCCATTACAGTGGGAGGGCAAGGCGCATCTTTACCACATAAAAGTAACTATTTGAGTTTAGATCCAACCTATAAAGATGCTTTTGGAACGCCACTTGTAAGACTTACTTATAATTTTACAGATCAAGATCGTGCTTTGCATAAATTTATAACAGATAAAACAGCTGAAGTAGCTAAAAAAATGCAAGGAGTGAGATCAATTAAAAAAGGAACTTATTTAAAAGATTATAGTATTGTGCCTTATCAATCTACACATAATACGGGTGGAACTACTATGGGTGCTGATCCTCGAACAAGTGTTGTTAATACTTATTTGCAACATTGGGATATGGATAATCTTTTTGTTGTGGGTGCAGGAAATTTTCAGCACAATAGCGGATATAATCCTACTGATACAGTTGGAGCTTTGGCTTATCGTTGTGCAGAGGGTATTTTAAAATATCATAAAAATGATAGACAATTAGTATAGATATATGTGAAGCATTTTGCTTCACATATTATTTTTCACTACTATCTTTTTCTTTTTTCTTTTTCCATAAATGAAGCGCAGCCCTGCATGCCCCACCAACAATAGCAGCAATGATAAGATTTGTGATGAAATACATCGAAACCATTTTTAATTTGTTTTCATTTTGATAAAAAATGATTTTGGATTATAATATAAAAAAGCATGATGCTATATAAAAGGAAAGTATATGGAAGAAAAGTGCGATTTTACGGAATGCGGATTTAATTATACTTTATCTTTGATTTCGGGAAAGTATAAGATGAGCGTTTTGTACTGTTTATTTCGCTATGAAGTAGTAAGATATAATGAACTTAAAAGATATCTTGGTAATATTTCTTTTAAGACTTTAACACATACTTTAAGAGAGCTTGAAAATGATGATTTAATCACGCGTAAAGAATACCCACAAATCCCTCCAAAAGTAGAATACCGTCTTGCTAAAAAAGGTCAAAGTTTAATTCCTATTTTACAAGCGATGTGTGATTGGGGAGAGGCAAATCAAAAGGAAGAAAAATGATAGAATTATTAGATGGTATAAATTTAGAAAAATACATGGGTACATGGTTAGAAATGGCTAGAAAACCTGCATTTTTTCAAAAAACTTGTAAAAGTGCTAAGGCAGAATATGAGCTAGAGTATGAAGGCTCTACGCCTATAATTAAAGTCAAAAATATATGCACTAAAGAAAATGGAGAAATCTCTCAAGCAAATGGCAAAGCCAGGGTAAAATCACCAAGAGCTTTAGTGGTTAAATTTAGTATTTTTATGAATGTTTTTAACAAGCCAAATTATGAGATTATTTACATTGATACAAATTATCAAGTTTCTATTGTAGGTAGTCCTGATAAAAAATATCTTTGGATTTTATCAAGAGAGATTTTAGCAAAAGAGCAAATAAACTCTTTGCTTGAAATAGCCAAACAAAGAGGTTTTGACACTAGTGATGTGATTTTTGATGAGTATTAATCCTGCTCACTCATATCGATTACATAGCGGAATTTGGCTTTTCCTGAAGTGAGGTTTTCATAAGCTTTGTCAATCTCGCTTGGTTTGATGAGTTCAATTTCAGGATAAATTCCATGTTCTAAAGAAAAATCAAGCATTTCTTGAGTTTCTTTAATGCCCCCAATAAGCGAGCCATATACTTTTTTACCTGCTTTATGTACAAAGTGAATGATGTTAATGCTAGGGCTTACTTCATGTGGAGGTAATCCTACTATAGCCATCTCACCACCAAATTTTAATAAATCCATATAAGCTAGCGGATCATAAGGGGTCGGTATGGTAGAGATGATGAGGTCAAATCTTTCTTTTACCGCACTTTTATCTGTACTAGTATAAAAATTACTCACACCCATAACTAAAGCTTGTGCTTTTTTGTTTTCATTTCTTGCAAAAACACTCACTTTTGCACCCATTTTCACAGCATATTTTACTGCCATCATACCAAGCCCACCAAATCCTGCTACGGCTACGCTTGAGCCTTCTTTAATATTTGAAAATTTAAGCGGTGAGTAGGTAGTAATACCCGCACACAGCAAAGGCGCCACTTTGTCAAGCGGTGCATTTTTTGGTACATTGATAGCAAATTTTTCACTTACTACGATGTTGTTTGAGTAACCTCCATAGGTGTTTTCATTATCATGAAATACATCTTTGCAGTTATAAGTGTAGATGGTTTTACCATTTTCGCAAAATTGCTCTTGAGATTTTTTGCATGCTTCGCACTCTCCGCATGAGTTTACCATGCACCCAACCCCAGCAAAATCACCTACTTTAAATTTACTCACATTTTCACCCACTGCGATAACTTCTCCTGCTATCTCATGGCCAGGTACGCAAGGGTAGGTTACTTCGCCCCATTCGCTTCTTGCGGTGTGTATGTCACTATGACAAATTCCTGCGTATTTGATAGCGATTAAGATGTCGTTTTTACCTACTTTATGGCGTGTGAATTCAAAAGGTGTAAATTTAGAATCCTTGCTAAGCATGGCATAACCTTTACTTTTAACACGACCATTTTCTAAAAAGATTTTTGAGTCCATTTTCTCTCCTTTGTGGTTTTTGGTTTGATTTTTATGGTATAATTATTTAATTTTTAAAATTACTATAAAAACTTGAATATATTACGCTTTATTATTTTGTTTTTTATAATTTCTTGGAAATGCAACTTTGCCTAATTGCCATAAATATTTATCAATTTCTTTTATGTTAAAATTATTTAGTTTATAATAAGTAATAAATTCATTTATAATATTACAAAATATCTCATAATTTTTCAAATTAAACTCAGAGTCATAAAAATTATCTTTTTTTTGAAAATATGTTATTAGTTTGTCTACATAATAATCATATATAGGGAAAATTAAAGGTTTATGATGCGAGCAATATTTACTAGCAAAAGAATAAAAATTTTTATTTACTCCATTTATTTTAATATTTGCTATTTTACTAACTAAAGTTAAATCCCCATTTTCTAAACCTTCATCAATTTTTAAATTTTTTATATGTTTAGCAACTGGAAAAATTGAAAAAATATTAGTGCTGTAAAAATCATTTAATGATGATGCTTTTATCAAAATATCATCTATATCATTATTTTTTGGATAAGTTTTTGTAAATAATTTTTTTAATGCTTTTTCTTGTAAATCATAGTGCTCATTTAATTTAAGATAATTTTGTACTTCTTGTAAATTTGGTCTATTTATTTTAATTTGTGGAGTCATTTTCGTCCTTTTTATTTTGAGATATTTTAGCTAAAAATGATAAAATAAGAGCAAGGATGTTTGTGTTATACTATTTCAAAGATTAAAAATAAGATTAAATAACTCATAGGTTTAAATAAATTAACTTTATTAAAATGTGTTTGTTTTATAATTTATTTCGCATATTTATATAAAATATATTTTATATTAATGATAGTTTTTATTTAAAGGATTTATATGGATATTTTAGAAGTTCAATATAACAAAGAAGGTAAAATATATTCTCATATTAGAAAAAAATACTTAGTTGCAACTCCAGAAGAAAAAGTTAGACAAGAATTTGTATGTAGATTAGTAAATGAATATAAATATAAAATAGAACAATTAGATGAAGAGTTATCGACAAAAGAAGGCAAGGGAAGCGTAAGGGCTGATATAGTTATATGGAAAAGTATAGAAGAAAAACAAAACAACAATACTCCATTAATTATTGTTGAGTGTAAGGCAGATTATATTCACATAAATGAAAAAGATTATGATCAAGGCGAAAGTTACGCAAGAATATTAGATGCTAAATTTTTTGTTACTCATAATAATTACGAAACTAGATTTTGGAGAATTTTAAAAGACAAAGTGCCAGGATATAGACAAGAGATATCAAATATACCATCAAATGGAGCTGATGAAAAAACAATAGAACAGCTTTATAAAGATTTATTAGTTTTTAAAGAAGATGAATTTGCAAATATGCTTCATAAATGCCACAATATTATAAGAAATATAGAAAAACTAGATCCAGCAGCTGCATTTGATGAAATAGCTAAAATTTTATTTATGAAAGTTTATGTTGAAAGAATGCTTTTAAAAGGACAAAATAAAAAGTTTAATCAAGAATACATTAAAGAAGCTAGAAAGTATAATGCAAATCCTATTGAAAATTATTTTGATGGTGCTAAGAAAGAATTTGCAAAAGATAAAATTTTTAAAAAAGATGAAAAGATTAATTTAAAAGAACATACTATATTAAAAATTATAGAAGAACTAGAAAGATATAATTTATCTTTAACCTCGGCAGATGTAAAAGGCATAGCATTTGAAAAGTTTTTAGGAAGAACTTTTCGTGGTGAAATAGGTCAATTTTTTACACCTAGAAGTGTAGTTGAGTTTATGGTAGATATGATAGACCCTAAAGAAGGTGAAATCTCTTGTGATCCTGCTAGTGGTAGTGGCGGATTTTTAATTAGGATATTTAGCAAGGTTAGAGAAATTATACAAAAAGATATAAAAAATCAATATGAAGCATGGAAAAAAGACAATATTAAAGACCTAGAAAATCCAACAAGCGAAGAAGCAAGTAAGCTTACAGAAAAATTTGAAGAGCTAAAAAAAGAGTTAAGTTTAGACAATAAAGATTCTCGTATATATAAGCTTTCAAATTTTTGTATATATGGAGTAGATGCAAACGATAGAATGGCTAGAACATCTAAAATGAATATGATAATGCACGGTGATGGTCACGGCGGCATACATCATCACAATGGGCTTTTAAATATAAATGGAGTATTTGAAAATCAATTTGACATCATCCTTACAAATCCACCTTTTGGCTCACAAGTAGAAGAAAGTGATGTGATTCAAGAAAGTGATACTTGGCTTACTAAAACAGAGCAAGGAGAATTGATAGCAAAAGAAGGTTATGAAGAGTATATAAAACAATACTACGATTTATATGGGGAAGAAAGATATAAAAACACTCAGCTTAAAATTATAGATAATATTGGAAAGCCAATAGCTTCATTGTTTAAACTCAAAGAAAATCTAAAAAGTGATAAAACAGAACATTTATTTATAAATAGGTGTATAGATTTACTTAAACCAAATGGAAGATTAGGCATTGTTTTACCTGAGGGGGTGTTTAATACGCCAAATGCTGAATATGTAAGAAAATTTGTAGAAGGAAGAGCCTTTTTAAGAGCTGTTATATCGCTACCAGTAGAAACATTTTTAAGCTCTAAAGCCAGTGTTAAATGCTCAATTTTATTTATTCAAAAATTTGATGAAGTTTCGCAGCAAAAGTGGAATAATTTAATCCCTGAACACACAGAAAAATTAAAATTAAAACATGGAGCAGTTATAGATAAGCTTAATGAAATTATAAATTATCGTAAAACCAAATGTGAAAAAACACCTTTATATACAAATGATGATAAAAAACAAGCTAAAAAAGATTTAAAAGATTTAGAAAATCAAATTATAGAAGAAGCGTATCAAAAAGCAAAAAATGATTTTGATTATCCTATTTTTATGGCAGAAGCTGAGGCAGTTGGAATTACTAGCACAGGCGAAACTGGAGAAGGTGTTAAAAATGAATTAATGGACATTATAGAAAAAGATGAAAACACAGGAAAAGAAAAAATAATAGAAAAAGGTATAAATACATACTTTAAAGAATTTTTAAAAAACAATAGTGTAGTTTGGGGTAAAAAATGAGTAAAACAAAAATTGTTGATTTTAAAGATTTATCAAGATGGGATGTTGGCTATTTTTTAGGAAATCATGCAATAAAAACTAATTTCAAGCTTGAATTATTGGGAAAAATTTTATTTCCAAGAAAAGAAAAAATTACTCCGAATAATTACGATGGTTTTACGCCTATAGTAGCAAAAATACCTTTTAATTCTTCAACTATAGAATATAGAAAAGAACCCAAAACAAAAATGGATATGTATGCAGTTTATAAAAATGATTTATTGGTATCAAATATAAATTTTCACCAAGGTGCAATAGCTATAGCAAACAAAGATAAAGTTTATGCTTCAACACACTATCAGCCATATATAATCAACGATACAATGACAATGAAAGAATATTTAATAATAATATTACAACATAAAGAATTTCAAAATTATGTAGTAACAAAAAAAATTAAAGGAATAAAAACGGAATCAAATTATAAATTTATAAAAGATTTGCAAATTCCATTACCACCATTAGAAATTCAAAAAGAAATAGTCACAAAACTTCAAACTATTAAAAATAAAATTAAAGAATTATAACTTGAAGAAGAAAAAAACAAAAAAGATATTGAAGCATATGTATATATAGCACTTGGGCTTAAAAAACCAAAAGAAACAGCAAAGGAAAAAATCTTTACTGTATCTTTTAAAAATTTAAGTAGATGGGACATTACACATAACCAAGGTAGTGATAAAATTGATCTAAGTAAAAGTAATTATCCATTAATCGAGTTAAAGAACATATTAGATTACGAACTGCCTAAAAAATATATAGTATCAAGTACAAATTATAGTGATAATTTTACCACTCCTGTTCTTACAGCTGGTAAAACTTTTATATTAGGATATACGGATGAGGATTTTGGCATATTTAACAATCCACCTGTAATTATATTTGATGATTTTACAACAGCAATTCAATTTGTGGATTTTAATTTTAAAGTAAAGTCTGATGCTTTAAAAATACTAAAGATTAGAGATAATACTAAAATAAATATAAAATTTTTATATGAAGTCTTAAAAATTATTAAAATAGATATAAGTAAAGCTCATAGACGCTATTATTTAAGCTCTTATCAATATTTAAAAATACCACTTCCACCAATTGAAATCCAAAATAAAATAATTGAAGAGCTAGAGCAAAAATATGAAAAAATAGAAGAAAATAAACAAAAAGCTAAAAAACTTGAACAAGACTTATATCTAGAGGTAGAAAAGATTATAATAAAATAAAAAGGAATTAATATGATTAAGCTATATGGAATTAGAGAAATCCTTGGAGTTTGTGAAGAAGTAAAGGAGGTGCCAAAAGATTTAATAGAACTTGCAAAAACTAAAAATTTTCGTTTTGATAATACAGAAAAATATAAAAAAATAAAACCTCTTGTAGCTAAAAATGGAATAGAAGTTTTTAGAGGTTTTACCGATATAAAAACAATTGCTCAAATATCAAAAACCAATGAAGAATTTCAAAGAGATATTGACGAAAATCATAGAAATAAAATCGTAAGTTATGTAAATAAGTCTTCTAAAAGTGACATATACTTTCCTGAAGTAACTTTATTATATTCATATGATGTAAGTAAAAATTTAGATGAGCTAGAATGCTTGGATTATACTATAAAAGATTTAAAACAAATAAATTCAATGGAAACAGCTGCAACTATGAGAACTTTTGGTTTTGCAGTTTTTAAATTTGATATAGAAAAAGATAAAAAATTATATAGGTTAGATGGAAATCATAGAATAGAAGCATTGTCATTAATAGCAGAAGAAGGTGAAAATCGAATGATTTCTTTTTGTATTTTATTTGTTCCTAAGAACGAAAAATATTCTCAAGAGCATCTATATTTTTATTTATTAAATTCAAAGGCACTACCAGTTACCTCAAATAAAATTTTTGACTTAGTTACAAAAGCAGACGCTAATGTATTAAAAGAATTTATAGAATCTGATCAATTATTAAATACCCTAAAAAACACACAAGAAGCATGGAGAGATTTAAATGAAGAAGAAAAACAGATTTTAATCTCTGTAATCAATGAAATATTGAATCAAAAATTTGATCAAAGCATTGTAAATATTATAAAAGATGCCATATATAAATACTGCGAATATAAACATGATAACAACATTAAATGTAGTCTATTAGGTGCCATATGTTATCTTAAATATAAATATGATAGATTAGAAATTTTTAATAAACAACTTAAATTGTTCAATAAATGGATAAAAAAATTTAATTACAATTTAGATAATTTTAAAAATTTTGCCGATTTATATGAAAGTTTTAATTCATATATAAAAACACTAGAAAGAGTAAAACATATTTTTGTTGCTATGGAATATAATGAAATATATA
This sequence comes from Campylobacter sp. CNRCH_2016_3089, assembly GCF_025772505.1. NCBI lineage: Bacteria > Pseudomonadati > Campylobacterota > Epsilonproteobacteria > Campylobacterales > Campylobacteraceae > Campylobacter > Campylobacter sp. CNRCH_2016_3089. The sequence goes on along the minus strand of NZ_JAKMSF010000002.1, from coordinate 93,481 downwards.
TTAATCAATATAAAGATTCTATAGAAAAATCAATTCATAGAATTCAAGGTATAAATAAACTCCATAACTTTAATCTAATGGAGATTATGAATGAAAAAAAAGATGATAATATAATAGAAAAGATATTTGAAAATATAGAGAAAGCAGATATTATTATAGTTGATTGTAGCACCAATAATAGTAATGTTTTATATGAATATGGTTTTGCAAAAGGATTAAAAAATAAGCATATTATACTAGTACATAATGAAAATTGGAGAAAAAACACTATAGATAAACTAACACAAATTCAACATAAAGATGATTATATAAATAGAATAATTAATAATTTAAAACAAGGATGTTTTGATATCAAAGTAAATAAAATAAATAAATGGACTAATCAAATAGATCTTGAAGATATATTAGAAAAAGAATTAAAAGCTTATATCGCAGATAATAACTATAATATTTTAGATAATGACTAGTATAATAACTCGTGAAGTAGAAGAGATTTTAAATGATTTAAAACAAAATCAAGAAAAAGCTAAAGTGCTATTGACAGGTATTTTAAAAATTATAAGATAAACTAGGTTAAAATAATCTATATAATATAAAAATTTGAATTATTTTTGAAAGAGAATTTATGAAAAATCAACAAAAAATTACTAGAAATATTAAAATTCTTGCTCTTATGAGTTTAATTTGTAGCATGTTGGCCATAATGCCATTATTTGCTATAACGGCTTTTATTTTATTTATTATCGTTTTAAATAAACTCGAAGTTCACGCAGGTGCTAAGGAATTATTAAGTAATTTTTTTATTACCATGTTCATAAATTTAACCTTCTTTTTATTTTCTGTTTTGATTTTGCATCCAACTGGTTATATAAGTTTTGAACATACAGTAGCGATAATTGCAATATGTATGATTATTAATTGTTTATTATCTTATAAATTTACTAAGAATATATTTTATGAAATTGCAAGAGTAACGCATCAAAAATATTTTATTAAAGCTTTTAATCTATTTTTTATAGGTTTGTTGATACTTGTTGTAAGTATAAATATAGGCTTATTTTTGTTTCATTTAAATATTGAAATTTCTTTTTTTTATATATATGATGTGCTTTCAAATCAAGCAAATAAAGGTAATACTTTATTTTTAATTGGTGCTCCAATCTTAATTTTTATAGCAGTTTCATTTTTAATTACAGGATTTATTTACCATGCTTTAGCTTGGCTAAATTTTGAAAGTTTTGATGAAGAAATAAAAGAAAATTATGCAACAACGACTCAAGGATTAAAGCTTATTAAAATTACAATGATTCTTGCTTGTGTGTTTCCTTTCATCACCTATCTTTGGGTTTTTATTATGTTTGTTCTTGATGATTTTTCATCTGGTATAATTTTTCCTCTTGAAATAGTTTTAATTATTTTAGGATGCTTTTTTTGTATATTTTCTTTTGTATCTATCATTCTGCTTTGCAAAAAGATAAAATCATACAAATTATTATTGTTTTTTACTTTATGGATGATTTCTTATTTGTGTTATTTTATAGAGTTAATAATGATGTTAAAGTTATTTGGTATTGTATCAATTTTAAATACTATATCGGCATTTTTCTTTTTTAAAGAACTAGTCAAAATTAGTGGAATGAAAATCTTTTTTGTGTTTTATATGTATTTATTTACCCATAATGTCTATTTTTTGTTTATCAAAAATAATATGTTTGTAACTTTTAATTTTGATTTAAGTAGTTTTATAAAAGTTTATTTAAAAGGTTTTATGATGTTTTTTGATCTAGAAAAATTTATTTATCCTAGTGTTGGTTTTATCTATATCTATATCATCATTCTTTTTATTATTGCTTGGAGTAGGTTGAAGATAAAAATTATGCCTAAGGCATAAAAATTATATCCACCAAATCATTTTCTTTTATATCATCATTTGCTATCATTAATGTAGCTTTGTGGTTAAGGTTGTTGATGATGGCACTTGAGCCTTGTTTTTTGCCTTTTAAATTGGCATAAATTTTTCCATCTTTAAATTCCACATTACAAGCTACAAATTCTAAATGCGAACTTTTTTTCTTATAGTCAGTATTTGCAAATGCTTTAAATATATAGTCTTTTTCTTGTAAAAGCCAAGCATTTAAAAGTTCTCTTACATATAAATTAAACATCACCATAGCCGAGTATGGAAAACCCGGTAGAGCAAAGATGAATTTATCTTCAAATTTGGCTATTTTGATGTGTTTGCCAGGTTTTACATCGACTTTATCTAAGATGATTTCATACTCTTTAACAGCTTGCTTTAAAAAGTCAAAATCCCCCATGGAAACTCCACCAGTGGTAACTAAAATATCACACGCATTAAGTGCTTGTTTTAAAACACTTGGAGTTTTTTGCATATCATCTTTTAAAAGTGGAAAAATTCTAGCTTCAGCACCAAGTTTTTTTGCCATATTAGCTATGGCTACATGGTTTGATGAGCGAATTTGTGCGGGGTGTTCTAAGCTTTCGCCTAAGTCTTTGATCTCACTTCCACTACTTAGCACACCTATGATAGGTCTAGCAAAAACACTAATGTGAAAATATCCAAGCTCAGCTAAAAGTGCTATCTCGCTATAGCCTAGCTTTGTGCCTTTTGTGAGTAAAATTTCGCCCTCGGTGTAGCTCTCGCCCACCTTTCTCACAGCAAAGCCTTGTGGAACTTTTTCTTTTATATAAATCACATCATTTTTAACTTCAACTTTTTCCACAGGCACTAAGGTATCACAACCTTCACTCATCAAAGAGCCTGTAAAGGTTTTAACACATTCTTTATTTTGTATTTTAAAGCTTGGGAAAATTCCAGCAGGTACTTCGCCTATGATAGACAAAGGCTCATTTTGTTCGCTAAATTTAATCGCATAGCCATCCATAGAAGCAGTAGGAAATTGAGGGTTGTTAGTAGAAGCTTTGATGTCTATGGCTAAAATTCTATCTAAGCACTGTGTTAAAGCGATGTTTTCTATCTTTTCATATGCTTGTATGTGTGAATGAAGTATGTCTAAACTTTGGCTATAAGAAGTTAGCATTTTAGTCCTTAGTGCTTAAAATTCCTGCTCCTTGAAGTTTCAAAGAGCGTTCTTTGGCATAAATTTTTTCGCCATTAATGATATCATATTTCCATATAGGTGCGCTTGCTTTAAAATCTTCTACAAAATCATTAATTAACTTAAGTCCTAATTTTCTTTGCTTGCTTAAAACCCCAGCAAAATAAGAACTCTCATGCACTTTAACCTCACCGATAGAGTGAGCAAACATCAAGCTTACATTTTCATTTGCAAGTTTTTGGCACCATTTTTCAAACCAAGTTTTTAATAAAGGCTCATATATATCAAAACTTAAAGCCTCAATCTCATCTTCAGCCCTCACTATACCGCAAAATGTGATTAAAGCTCCGCAGTTTTTATCTTTAGCATATTCATACCATCTAGCATAAATGCTAGGAATTTCTAAGGCTCCTTGATGTAATTCAAACATAACTCATCCTCCACAAACCGGTGGTAATAAACAAATTTTATCCCCATCTTTTAAGGTAGTTTCATCATCAAAAACCATTTCATCATTTAAAGCAACTGCACAAAGTTCAAGCCATTCTTTTAAGCTTTCATCTTGCCCTAAAATTGCTTTTAATTCTTTAAGATTACTTACATTTAGTTCTAAGCTTTCTTTGTTAATTGGCCCTAGAAATTCAACTTTTACCATTTTTTTACCTTTATTCTTTGATTTCTAAAATTCCCATCATTCCAAGATCTTCATGCTCTAAAATATGGCAGTGAAACATTCTAATACCGGTAAATTTTTGACTCATTCTAAGTCTTAATTCTTCTCCAGGTCTTACATTAATCGTATCTTGCAATGCTCTGAATTTTGCTTTTGTTATTTTACCCTTAAATTTAGAAGATATGAGTTCAAATTGTGTTCCATGTATATGGAAAGGATGATCCATATGCGATTTGTTTTTTATTACCCATTCTTCTACTTCATTTAATTTTGAGGTTAAATCTGTTCTATTCATATCAAATGTTTTACCATTGATTAAAAACATAGAGGCAAGGCTTTTTTTGATTTCTTCTTCACTTTTTTTACTAATACCATGCATTTGCATATGATCTTCGCTCATAATCACTTCTTTAAAGCTTGTAGCTTCTTTTAAAGGTGGAAATTCTCGTAGCTTTTCAGGTATGTTTTCTATAGTTTTTTCTACTTTAAGATCAGCCAACATAAGAGTGTAAGGTTCTTCTTTAACAAGCATTTTATCGCGGTCATAATAAGTACTTTCAAGTTTAAATTCACCCTTACTTGCTTTGATTAGCACTTCTACTCTTGAAGCAGGACTTAAAAATAATTCATCTAATTCAACACCTTTTTCTATAAGCCCTCCATCAGTTCCTACTAAAATAAATTTAGCACCTTTAATGCGTAAATTTAAATATCTTGCCGCACAAAAATTATAAATACGAATTCTTTGAGCTTTGTCAAGTGTTATTTTTGGTTTTAATTGTCCATTGATAAGAACTAAATTTCCTTCTCTACCATTTAGCCAATCAAATAAATTATTATCGGGAATTTGTGCGTTTTCATCTAAACGCAAATCACTAATCACCCAATCTTGTTCTTGTAAATGCGACAACGCGTCTTTTTTGGCTTTTACTACAAATACCCCTGCTAAGCCTTTATAAACTTGCTTTGCTGTGGTGTAGTGTGGGTGTGGATGATACCAGTAAGTTCCTGCTGAATTTTCTCCAAGTTTAAAGCGATAAATTCTTTCTCTACCAGGCATGATAGGATCGTGTGGGTTGCCATCTTGCTCAGGTGGTATGTCAAGTCCATGCCAGTGGATAGTAGTTGGCTCTTTTAAACTATTTTTTACCAAAATTTCTACAGTATCACCTTCATAAACTTCTATTTTAGGTCCAGGTATAGAGCCATTATAAGTAAAGCATTTTGTTTTTTTACCTTTAACAAGCTCTATTTGACTTTCTTTGATTTCTATACTTGATCTAAAGAAATTTTTCTTTGCACTTGTGTTTTTTAGAAGTTTTAAATTTGCTAATGTTTGTCCGCTAGGAAAGTCTTTTTCATCGAGTAGTTTAATGTTTGGATTTTCTAGTTTGATAAAAGAAGTATCGATTTCTTTTGTATCTTTTTGTGTATGTTTTGAGTGCATATTATGATGAGAATGATCCCCCATTGCATAAGCACTGCTAATACTTGCTAAACCTAAAGCATTAAATTTTAAAAATAACCTTCTATCCATTAAATTTTTACTCCTAAATTAATTTTGATTTGGATTTTGATTATAGCTATTATTTGATTAATGATTGTAAATTATAAAAACAAGATATAATTTTAATATGATTTGTTATACAAGTGGTTTTAAATCAAAAAATTAAGGACAAATAATGCTAATTAAAAATCATTTAGATAAAGACTTTCAGACTCCTGCTTATATTTTAGAAGAAGACAAGCTTAGAAAAAATTGTGAGCTTTTGGCTAAAGTGAGTGAGCAAAGTGGAGCAAAAGTCTTGCTTGCTCTAAAGGGTTTTGCTTTTTCAGGTGCTATGGATATAGTGGGTGAGTATCTATCAGGTTGTACTTGCAGTGGGCTTTGGGAAGCTAAATTCGCAAAAGAATATATGAACAAAGAAATTCATACTTTTTCGCCTGCTTTTAAAGATGATGAAATAGATGAAATCATAGATCTTTCACACCATATAGTATTTAATTCTTTTAATCAGTTTAAAAAATTTAAAGACAAAGCAAGTAAAAAGTCTCTTGGTTTGCGTTGTAATCCAGAGCTTTCAGTGGCTCCAAAAGAACTTTATAATCCTTGTGGTAGATTTTCAAGATTAGGAATTCGTGCGATTGATTTTGAAAATGAAGATTTAAGTGCTTTAAGTGGGCTTCATTTTCATGCTTTGTGTGAAGAAAGTGCGCATTCTTTAGAGCTTGTGTTAAATGCTTTTGAGGCTAAATTTTCAAAATTTATTAAAAATATAAAATGGGTTAATTTTGGTGGAGGCCATCATATTACTAAAGAAGGTTATGACACGCAAAAACTAATTGATCTTTGTAAAAAATTTAGCGATAAATACGGTGTGCAAGTGTATCTTGAGCCAGGTGAGGCTGTGGGTTGGCAGTGTGGGACTTTAGTTGCAAGTGTAATAGATATAGTAGAAAATGAGAAAAAAATAGCTATTTTAGATACTTCAAGCGAAGCTCATATGCCAGATACTATCATTATGCCTTATACAAGCGAGGTTTTAAATGCTAGAATTTTATCAAGTCGTGATGGACAAAATTACAGCGAGTTAAAAGAAAATGAATTTGCTTATTTACTTGGTGGCAATACTTGCTTAGCAGGGGATATCATGGGTGAGTATGCTTTTAATCAAGAGTTAAAAATAGGACAAAAAATAGTATTTTTAGATCAAATTCATTATTCCATAGTTAAAAACACTACTTTTAATGGAGTAAGACTTCCAAATTTAATGTTCTTAGATAAGAATGAAAATTTATCTATGATAAGAGAGTTTTGTTATGAAAATTATTCAAAAAGAAACTAAAAATTGAGTTTTTTTGTAGTTTTTTGCAAATTTATGTTTTTTAAATAAAACTTTTTTTAAAATAAAAATGGAAACTGAAAATTAACAAAACTACAATGCTAAGCTTTTTCTAGCGTGTAATGTTTAGGAGTAATTTATGCATAGAGTTATACTAGCTCTTTTAGCCTGTTTTAACTTTCTATTTGCTCAAGAAAATTTTGAAGTTAAAAATACTCAAATTTGGGATGTGCAAAGAGTGATGAATATAGAAAGTTATCAAAATTTTGGTGCTTTGTGGACTAAACTGCAAGGTGAGTATATTGCAAGTGCTGTTTTGATTATACTTATAGTCGTAATTTCAGCTTTTGCTTTGCATTATATGGTCATAGGTCCAAAGAAATTTTCTCATGATGGTAAGAAAATTTACGCTTTTTCAGTATTTGAAAGATTGTTTCATTTTGTAGCAGCAATCTCTTGGATTATCCTTGTACCAACCGGACTTATTATGATTTTTGGATCGTATTTTGGCGGTGGATTTTTTGTAAGAATGTGTAAAAACTTACATGGCATTGCTACTATTTTATTTATCATTTCCATCATTCCTATGTTTTTGTGTTGGATAAAAAGAATGCTTCCTGCAAGTTATGATTTAAGATGGATGATGATAGTAGGTGGATATTTAAGTAAAGAGAAAAAACCTGTGCCTGCGGGTAAGTTTAATTTTGGTCAAAAATCTTGGTATTATATAGCTGTTTTTGGTGGCTTTTTGATGATAATCACCGGTGCATTTATGTTTTTCCTTGATTTTAATTCTACTTCTTTGCAATCTATTTTTGGAATTTCTCATATAGATATTTTAAGAGCTTCAGCTATCATCCATAATATTTTGGGTATTTTATGTGCAGTATTTTTTGCTATTCATATTTATATGGCTGTATTTGCTATTAAAGGAAGTATCCACTCTATGATTAGTGGTTATAAAGAAGAAGAGGAAGTTTATATTTTACATTCTTATTGGTATAAAGAACTAAGCGATAAAAAACAAATCAATCCATCGTTTACTTACGATTCTAAAACAAAATTTTAAAATCTCACTTGATTTTTTTAAATTTTCCTTGTTATAATCAAATAAAAATAACAAGGAAAATTAATGATACAAGATATTGATCTTTCGCGTAAATATTTTTATGAATTTTTTTCAAAAGCTTTTAATTTTATCGATGAAAATGAGTTTAAAATTTGGCATGAGCAAGTTTTAGTTTTAGCTCAAAGTCCTTTAGATGATAGTTTAAAATTTGATTTTGAAAAACTTAGTGTATGTGATTTTGCAAGTTTTAAAGAAGAACAAAATGGAGTGTTTTTTGATTTTTCTTATGTGAATGTGCCTATTAGTGCTTCTTTTTATGATGAGGGTAGGGATGATGGCAAAATGAAGCTTCAAGCCTGTGAAATCATTAGAAAAACCAAATTTAGAAAAAAAGAAGATTGCAGGCAAAGTGAAGATGAATTTGGCTTTTTGTTTGCTTTTATGGCAAGTATTATTGAGTATGATTTAAAAGTTGCACAGCAATTATTTCGTTTTGTGATAAACCCTATAATAGATGAGTTTATAGAAAAATTACAAATCCACAAAAACTCAAATTTTTACATTGCTATTGCCAATATTATGAAAGTCTTTTTTGCAAATGAAAGAGCTTATTTGGAAGTACAAGCACCTATAAAAAAAGAAGGTAAAAGTGTAGCAGATGAGGCTTTACAAAGACTTCCTTATGAGCCAAGACTTCCTACTAAATTTAGCAAAACAAATATAGAAGAACTTAGTAAATTATAAAAATTAATATGTATTTTGTTACCAAAATACATATTATCAAAATCATCTTTTTATGAAAATAGAAATTAAATAAAATCTTAAGTGAAAATATGCAAAATTTATCTTGTTAAGTGTATAAATACTTTGAAAATAAGTATTTATAGTTATTCTTTACTTTTATTTCAAAGGAGAGAACATGGAGGCCAATCAAAGAAGGGATTTTTTAAAAAAATCTTTGAAAATTGGTGCTTTAGGGGTAGTAGCTGGGGCAAGTGTGAATGCTTTAGCTAAAGATGATTACCAAGAGCAAAATACCGTAGTTTTAGGAAAAAGTACTAAAAAAGAAGTGCTTTATAAAAAAACTATGCATTGGGAAAAATACTACAAAATAGCTTATTAATTAAGAAAGGAAGAAGATGGCATTAGCAAGAAGAAATTTTCTTAAGCTTGCTGGTATTGCTGGTCTTGGAAGTGCGGCTTTTGGTAGTGAAAACAAAGCTATTAGAGCTGCAAGTGAACAAGAAGTAGCAAATCCTTATCCAGATTCTAAGATTGTTAGAACAATCTGTAGTATCTGTAGTGCAGGCTGTGGAATTAAAGCAGAAGTACAAGATGGAGTTTGGGTGCGTCAAGAAAACGCTATAGAACATCCTATTTCTCAAGGATCACACTGCTGTAAAGGGATAGATCAAATCGATCTTACTAAATCAAAACAGCGTATTAAATATCCTATGAAAAAAGAAAATGGCAAATGGGTGCGTTTAACTTGGGAGCAAGCTATCAATGAAATTGGCGATAAAATGCTTGAAATCCGTAAAGAAAATGGACCTGATAGTGTTATGTTTTTAGGTTCGGCTAAATTTAATAACCAACAAGCTTATTATTTTAGAAAATTTGCAGCATTTTGGGGTACTAACAATATAGACCACGTTGCTAGAATTTGACACAGCGCAACAGTCGCCGGTGTGGCGAATACATGGGGTTATGGCGCTATGACAAATCATTTTGGTGATGTGACTAAACACTCAAAAATGATGATTATTTTTGGTGCAAATACTGCTGTGGCAAATCCTATCGGATTTAAACACTTATTACAAGCAAAAGATCGTAATAATGCTAAATTGGTAGTTGTAGATCCTGTATTTACAAAAACTGCAGTACATGCTGATGAATATGTAAGAATTCGTCCAGGCACAGATATAGCTTTAGTTTATGGTATGCTTCATTTGATCTTCAAAAACGGTTGGGAAGATAAAGAATTAATCAAAACTAGAACTTATGGTGTTGAAGAAATAAAAGCAGAGGCTGCTAAATGGACTCCTGAAGTTGTAGAAGATGTAACAGGCGTTCCAGCTGCTCAACTTGAAAAAATTACAAGAATGCTAGCTACAATCAAACCTGCTACGCTATTTTGGGCTTTAGGTATTACTCAACACTCGGTAGGTAGCTCCAACACAAGAATTCTAGCTATCTTACAACTCGTTCTTGGTAATATAGGCAAACCAGGTGCAGGAACAAACATCATTAGAGGTCATGATAATGTTCAAGGTGCTACTGATATGGGCTGTTTGGCTGATACTTTACCAGCTTATTATGGGCTTGATGATAATGCGTGGAATCATTTTGCTAATTTTTGGAATGTAGATAGAGAATATTTAAATTCAAGATTTTATTCTAAAGAATGGATGCATGAAAAAGGTTTTTCACTAGCAAAATGGTGGCAAGGCGTTTTACATGAAGAAAAAACTTATTCTAACTCACCTATCCGTGTGCTTTGGGTGCAAGGAACGGGTATTACTTCTATGGCGCATACGGTAAAAATTCAAGAAGCGCTTAAAAAACTTGATATGATTGTAATCGCTGAACCTTTTGTAAATGAAGTAGCAGTTTTAGCAGATCGTTCTGATGGTATTTATATTATCCCTGCTTGTACTCAATTTGAAACAGAAGGTTATGTCACTGCGACTAATCGTGCTATGCAATGGCGTTCTCAAGTAGTAAAACCAATTTATGAAAGCAAAGAAGATCAAGAGATTATGTTTGCTTTTGCTAAAAAATTCGGTTTTTATAAAGAATACACTCGCGGTATGAAAATGGAATTGAAAGATCATAAGCTTGTACAAACAAGAGATGATAATGATGATAATTTTATATGGCCTGATGATGCTACAAGAGAAATGAGTAATGGTCTTTTAAGTATAGGCTTAAGAGGTATTTCAGCTGAACGCTTAAGAAAACACCAACAAAATTGGGAACATTTTGATCCTGATACTCAAAGAGGTCTTGGTGGTGAAGTTAAAGGCGAATACTATGGCTTACCTTGGCCTTGTTGGGATGAACAACATCCAGGAACTTCTATATTATGGAATACTGATGTGCCTTATGAAGAAGGCGGTATGGGCTTTAGAAACCGCTTTGGTTTAGAGCATGAAGGACATTCTCAATTAGCAGATGATGCCTTTACTCCAAAAGGATGTAAAGTTAAAGGTGGTTACCCACAAATCACTAAGGCAAATATTGAAAAAGTATTTAATATCAAACTAAGTGATAGCGAAAAAGAATTAATGGGCGCTAGCTGGAGTACAGATATTTCAGGTATTATTTTAGAAAAATGTAGAGAAAAGAGTGCTTGCTGTTTAGGTAATGCAAGAGCTAGAATGAAAGTTTGGGAATTTGCAGATCCTATTCCACTACATAGAGAGCCTATCCACTCACCTCGTTGGGATTTGGTTAAAAAATATCCTACTTGGGGCGATCAAGAGAAAAACTTCAGAGTTGAGAGTAAATTTATCAGCGAGCAACAAAAGAAAGATTGGAGCAAAGAGTTTCCAACTATCATTTCAAGTATGCGTTTAGTAAATTTAAGTGGTGCAGGTATGCTTGAGAGAACTAGTAAATATCTTGCTGCAATCACACCTGAAATGTTTGCTAATGTTCACCCTGAACTTGCCTTAAAATATGGTATAAATGATGGAGATATGATGTGGATTCATTCACCGCAAGGTACTAAGATTAAAGTAAAATGTGTGCATAATCATTCTGTTACACCGGATAGAATTTGCTTGCCTTATAACTTTGCGGGTATTATGCAAGGAGTGGATTTAAGTTATAATTATCCTGAAGGCACTAGACCTTATACTATAGGTGAAAGTTCTAACACGGTTACTAACTATGGTTTTGATATAAATACGCAAATTTCTGAATTTAATGCAGGACTTTGCAGACTTGAAAAGGCTTAAGGGGTAAGTTATGGCTAGAATGAAATTTTATGTAGATAATAATCGCTGTATTTCTTGCTTTGCTTGTCAAGTGGCTTGTTCAAGTGCGCACGAAGTACCAGTGGGGATTAATAGAAGAAAGGTAATCACTCTAAATGAAGGCATAGAAGGAAAAGAGTTTTCAACAACTCTTGCCTGCCAACACTGCACAGATGCTCCATGTGAGCAAGTTTGTCCTGTAAAATGCTTTTATATTAGAGCTGATGGTATTGTTTTACATGATAAAAAAACTTGTATAGGTTGTGGGTATTGTCTTTATGCATGTCCTTTTGGTGCTCCACAATTTCCAAGAGATGGTGCTTTTGGTATTAAAGGTCAAATGGATAAATGTACTATGTGTGCAGGTGGTCCTGAACCTACTAACTCTCATGAAGAAAGAGAACTTTATGGACAAAATCGTATCGCAGAAGGTAAAGTGCCTATGTGTGCTGCGGTTTGTTCTACAAATGCACTTTTGGTTGGTGATGCAGCTGAAGTTAGTGCAATGTACAGAAAAAGAGTTTTGCTTAAGGGCCAAAATTTAGGACTTGATGCAAAATAACCCAAAGGGTGTTTACGGGCACCCTTTTTTACTACTTATAATCCAAGGTTAATTCATGGAAGAATTAAATTTGCAAATTCAAAAAAATCTTGATGAAAATAATAAACTTACTTGTAAAAAAGCACTAGAGCTTTTAAAACAATACTCCAAAGAAGATTTTCAAGCTAGTATAAAAGAATTAGGCGTAAAAATTTCAGATTGCGAGTTAGGTCAATTTGGAAAGTTAAATAAAAATATAGCAAAAAGTGAAATTTTAGAAAAATTAGAAACAAAACTAGATTCTAAGCGTCGCATATCATGTAAAGATGCTTTAGAATGTGCTAAAAACTTTAATATGGCTGATATGAGAGCTACGCTTAAAACTTATAAAATTGATGTTAAATACTGCGAACTTGGTTGTTTTGAAGAAAAAAAAGGTAAGAAATTTCATATAAAAAGCAAAATTTGGGTAGAAAATCCTGATGGAGAATTACTTTTTGGTAAAGGGAAAACAGATATTTTAGAATTAGTTGGAGAATGCGGAAGTATTTCCCAAGCGGCTAAACAACTAGGGATTAATTATAAAAAAGCTTGGCTTTATATACAGGATTTAGAAAAAAATATGAAAGAAGAATTGCTCATTGCTAAAAAAGGAAGGGGAAGTCAATCAGGTAGTAAGCTTACTCCTAGAGCTTATGAGCTAATTCAAAATTTTAAAATTTTACAACAAGATGTAGAAGAATACACTAATAAGCGCTTTAAAGAATTATTTTTCAAGAAAAATCAAGAAAAAGATAAAACTTAATTTGAATACAAGTTATAAAAATATATCATTAAGTAAAAAAGGTAAAAAATGAAAATTGATTGTAGAGATTTAGCTTGTCCGCGTCCTGTGATAGAGACAAAAAAGGCTTTAGAAGAGTTAAAAGAAAATGAAAATTTAGAAATTCTTTTAAATTCTCAAGCTTCTAAAGAAAATGTAATGAGGTTTTTAAAATCTTTAAATTTGAACTTTAGTGTGAAAGATGTAAATGATGAAAGTATTATTAGCATTATAAAAGATGGTGATATAGTTCAAATTCAAGAACAAAATTTACAAGAATATAATGTGTTGTTTTTAAAAAGCGATAAAGTAGGTGAAGGGGAGCTTGGGAAAAATCTAATGCTAGGTTTTTTAAAAACCTTAAAAGATTTACCTAATAAACCTGTAAAAATCCTTTGCGTTAATGATAGTGTTTTAATGAATACTGATTGTTCTCATATGGCTTTTGAAGCTATGAAAGAGCTTGAAAATTTAGGGGTTGAAATTTATAGTTGTGGGGCATGTTTGGAATTTTTTGGTAAAACTAAAGAGCTTAAAATAGGCAAAATAGGTAATGCTTATGAAATTTTAAATGAACTTTTTGGAAAGGCAAAGATTATTTCTTTATGATATATAAAGACCAAAAACTAACTCAATATGTAAAAGCTGCGGGTTGAGCTGCCAAACTAGACTCGGTGGGTCTTGACAAAATTCTTGGCATTTTAAAACCGCATGAAAACATTTTAAGTGGTATTGATAATAACGAAGATGCAAGTGTTTATAAGCTAAATGAAGATTTAGCTTTAGTGCAAACACTTGATTTTATCACACCTGTGGTTGATAGTGCGTATCATTTTGGTGTTATAGCTGCTGCCAATGCTTTAAGTGATGTATTTGCTATGGGTGCTGAGGTGATTAATGCCTTAAATATTGTAGGCTTTGATACTTGTCATTTTAACAATGAAATTTTACTTGAAGTTTTAGAAGGTGCTAGAGCTAAGGTTGAAGAAGCTGGTGCTGTGCTAGTAGGTGGCCATACTATAGAAAATGATGAATTTATTTTTGGTCTTAGTGTGACAGGTGTAGTTCATCCTAAGAAATTTATAGCTAATAATAGTGCAAAAGATGGTGATGTTATTTTACTTACTAAGCCTATAGGTAGTGGCATTATTAGCACTGCTATCAAGGCTGGTTTGCTAGAAAAAGCAAAGATTTTAAAGGCAATAGAGCAAATGAGTTTTTTAAATCTTTACGCAAGTCGTATTTTAAAGGAGTTTAAAAGTCTTAGTGCTTTAAGTGATGTTACTGGTTTTGGCCTTTTGGGGCATTTAAAAGAAATGTTAAATGAAGAGATTATGATAGAAGTGTATAAAAATGAAATTCCTTTAATGGATGGAGTTTTGCCAATGGCTAATATGGGGATAATCCCAGCAGGAGCTTATAAAAATAAAGATAGCCTAAAAATTTGGGTTGATAATTTAAATGAAAAAGATGAGGATATAGTGTATTTTGATCCTCAAACTTCAGGTGGACTTTTAGCTGCAATGAGTGAAAAAGATGCAAATGAGGCTTTGAAAATTTTGAAAGATTACAATATAGAGGCAAAGATTATTGCTAGATGTGTAAGAAATACTCATAATTATTTATTATTACGCTAATATTTTATTTACAATTAAAAATATATGTTTATATTTGTTACTTTTTTACATAAAAAAATAAATTATAAATAAATATATGTTGATTTTTGTGGCTATTTTTGTATCATAAAAGATATTAATTACTAAATGGAGGAAGAAATGATACAAAAAGCTTTGCAATTAGCTGAAGAATTACAAAGAAAAATAGAAAGTAATATCTCTCAAAGTGAAAAAGAATTTCACGCCAAAATGCAAAAACTTTTAAACAATCCTAAAAATAAAGTGATGTTGATTGAACTTTTAGATCGCTCTTTTAGATGTAAAGATAAAAGTGCGAGTTTTGAGCTTATAGAGCATACTTTAAACAAATATGGTATAGCAGATTTTTTTAGTGCTTTTGAAAAATTTTTGCTTTTTTCATTTTTAAATTTTGGAAAATTTGCACCAACTCTTAGTGTGCCATTTTTCATTAAGCATTTAAGAGAAGATACTAAAGCTATGGTTTTAGATGCAAACCCTAGTGTTTTAGAGCCTCATATGCGTAAAAGAAAAGATGAAGATAAAATTACCTTAAATGTAAATTTAATTGGTGAAGAGGTTTTGGGTGAGGCTGAGAGTGCTTATAGAGTAAAAAAATATGAAGAAGCATTAAAAACAAGCTATATTACTTATATTTCAATTAAAATCACTACCATTTTTTCTCAAATTAATATCATTGATTTTGAATACTCTAAAGATGAAGTGGTAAAAAGATTGGATAAATTATATGCTCTTGCTTTAGAAGAAGAAAAAAAGCAAGGTGTGTCTAAATTTATCAATCTTGATATGGAGGAATTTAGAGATTTAGAATTAACCGTTGAAGCTTTTATGGAAAGTATTGCAAAGTATAATATTAAAGCAGGTATCGTTTTACAAGCTTATCTTCCTGATTCTTATGAATATTTGAAAAAACTTTTTGCTTTTTCAAAAGAAAGAGTTTTAAAAGGTATGAAGCCTATAAAAATTCGCTTTGTTAAAGGAGCGAATATGGAAAGTGAAGAAACTATAGCTTCGCAAAGAGGTTGGGCTCTACCTACTTTTTATAAAAAAATTGACACAGATAGTAATTATAAGAAAATGCTTGATTTTGTCTTAGAAGGCGATAATTATAAATATATTAATGTAGGTATTGCGAGTCATAATTTATTTGAAATTGCTTATGCTTATACTAGAATTTCACAAGCAGGAGCTTTATCATCTTTTACTTTTGAAATGCTTGAAGGTATGAGTTTGCAATGCTCTTATGAGCTTTCTAAAATGCATGATCTTATACTTTATGCACCGGTGTGTGATGAAGCGCATTTTAATAATGCCATTGCTTACTTAGTAAGAAGACTTGATGAAAATACTAGTGAAGATAATTTCATGAGATATTTTTTCAACCTTAAAATCAATGATAAAAATTGGCAAATGCAAAAAGAATTATTTATAAAATCTTTAGAAGGCGTTGCTAGTTTGGATAATTCTACTCATAGAACTCAAGATAGAAATAATGAGATAAAGGCTATTAGTTCTTATGAGAGTAAAGAATTTAAAAACGAACCTGATACAGATTTTATCTTAAAAGCAAATAGAGAATGGGCTAAAAATATAAGAACTAAATATGAAAATTTAGAAAATTATGATGTGTATCCGGTTGCAAAAGAAGAAATTAAAAATGAAAATTTACAAGTAATAGAAGTTAAAGATAAAATCAAAAATCGCACTATAGGTAAAGCACATTTAGCAGGCCAAAAAGAGATTAAATATGCTTTAGATGTAGCTAAGAGCTCAAATTTTAGTGATTTAAGTCATGATGAAATTTATAAAATTTTAGCAAAAACTGCTCAACTTGTTAGAGATCGTAGAGGAGATTTAATAGGTATAGCAGCTTTAGAAGTAGGAAAAACTTTCTTAGAGATTGATCCTGAAGTTAGTGAGGCTATAGACTTTTTAGAATTTTACCCACATTCTTTGGAAAAACTAAAAGAGCAAAATCCAAATACTACTTTTAAAGCAAAAGGCATAGGTGTGGTAATTGCACCATGGAATTTTCCAGTAGGTATTTCAGTAGGAACCATAGCAGCACCTTTGGCTGCAGGTAATAAAGTAATATATAAGCCATCATCTTTATCCATGCTAACAGGTTATATGCTTTGTAAATGCTTTTGGGATGCGGGAATTCCAAAAGATGCTTTGATTTTCTTACCTGCTAAAGGTAGTGATATATCAAAATACTTGCTTGTTGATCAAAGTGTGAAATTTTCAGTATTAACCGGTGGAGAAGAAACTGCTTATGCAATGCTCAAAGCTAATCCAACCTTACTTTTAAGTGCTGAAACAGGCGGTAAAAATGCAACTATTGTTTCTAAATTTGCTGATCGTGATAGTGCGATTAAAAATATCATTCATTCAGCATTTTCAAATTCAGGTCAAAAATGCTCTGCTACTTCTTTACTTGTTTTGGAAGAAGAAGTTTATGAAGATGAGGAATTTAAAAAGACCTTGGTAGATGCTGCTAGTTCTATGGCGGTTGGAAATCCATTTGTATTTAAAAATAAACTTGGAGCTTTAGCAGATAAACCAGATGTAAAACTGCAAAAAGCATTAGATGAGTTAGCTCCATATGAAAGTTGGGCTTTAAAGCCTAAATTTGTAGATGATAATCCTTATCTTTTAACTCCAGGGATTAAATATGGTACAAAAAAAGGTGATTTTACACACATGAATGAGCTTTTTGCGCCAATTTTAACTGTAATGAAAGCAAAAGATTTAAAAGAAGCTATTGATATAGTAAATTCTACAGGTTATGGACTTACAGCAGGATTTGAAAGTTTAGATGAGAGAGAATGGGAATACTTCCACACTCACATAGAGGCAGGAAATATTTACATCAATAAACCAACAACAGGAGCTATAGTTCTTAGACAACCTTTTGGTGGTATTAAAAAATCAGCCATTGGTTTTGGTAGAAAAGTTGGAATTTATAATTACATCACTCAATTTTTAGATATAGAGCAAAGTCAAGCTGATCAAAATGTTTTAGATAATGAATTAGTATCAAATTTAAATGCTTTAAGCTTGGATTTAAATGAAAAAGATAAAGCCGATTTTGAAGTCATTAAAGCTATGGCAAGAAGCTATGCTTATCATGCAAAACATGAATTTGCAAGTGCAAAAGATTATGTCAATATAAGAGGCGAGGATAATATTTTCTCTTATACAAAGGTTAAAAATATTGCTTATAGAGTACATAAAGATGATAGTTTAAAAGATATTTTAGGAGTTATTTTAGCAGCTAGTGTGCTAAATATTGATCTTATTTTAAGTTATGATGAGCATGAAAAAATAGATCTTGTGCAAAAGATTAATCAAAAAATTAGTTCAAAAACTTTATTCCTTAAAGAAAGTAAAGAAAATTTCATTAGCAAAATAGCTGATTATGAAAGAATTCGTTATTTTGCTCCATTAGATATTAATGATGAAATTTTCATAAAAGCAGCAAGTTGTGCAAAAATCATTGCCAATGCTAAGCCTTTAATGAACGGACGTTTTGAGTTGCTTTTATATCATAATGAAAAAGCTTTAAGTATATCTTTCCACCGTTATGGAAATTTAGGCATTCGTGCTTTAAAATAAAAAGGAGAAAAAATGGAGGTTGTGCACATTAATACTCAAATTGCGATAATGTTTGTCGCATATTCAGCATTAATGCTTTTTATTGGATTTTATTTTTATAAACAAAATAAAAATTCAGAGGATTATTTTTTAGGTGGTCGTTCTATGGGGCCGGTAGTTTCAGCACTTAGTGCTGGAGCTTCTGATATGAGCGGTTGGCTTTTAATGGGTTTACCGGGAGCTTTATATGTAAGTGGTTTAGCTGAAAGCTATATTGCAATAGGTCTTAGTATAGGAGCATTTTTAAACTGGGCTTTTGTAGCAAAAAGACTTAGAATTTATACTAGTGTGATTGCAAATTCTATTACAATTCCAGATTATTTTGAAACAAGATTTGATGATGATAAGCATATATTAAGAGTGGTTTGTGCTATTGTTATTTTGATATTCTTTACTTTTTATGTTTCTTCAGGACTTGTAGGTGGAGCAAAGCTTTTTGAAGCAACTTTTGGAATCCAATATGATTATGCGCTTACTACAGGAACTGTGATTATAGTTGCTTATACATTTTTGGGTGGATATAAGGCAGTTTGTTGGACGGATTTAATTCAGGGTTTATTAATGATGAGTGCCTTGATTATCGTACCTATAGTGATGATTTATCATTTGGGTGGCTTTAGTGAAGCTGTTAATATAGTCAAAGAAATTAAGCCAAATACTTTTTCTATGGGGGAAGGATTAAGCTTTTTGGGTATAGTTTCAGCGCTTTCTTGGGGGCTTGGGTATTTTGGTCAGCCACATATTTTGGTGCGTTTTATGTCTATAAGATCAACTAAAGATATTCCAACTGCTACTTTTGTAGGAATTTCTTGGATGGTTATATCTTTAATTGGAGCTTGTTTGATAGGTATTTTAGGTATAGCTTATGTGAGTAAATTTGAGCTTAGTTTGCAAGATCCTGAAAAGATTTTTATCGTAATGTCGCAATTGCTTTTCAATCCTTGGATAGCAGGTGTTTTATTAAGTGCTATTTTGGCAGCCATTATGAGCACAGCAAGTTCGCAATTGCTTGTTTCAAGTTCAACTATAGCAGAGGATTTTTATAAAAGAATTTTTAACAAAGAAGCGTCCAATAAAACAGTGATGACTTTGGGTAGATTTGGTGTTTTAGCAGTAGCTGTGATAGCTTTTATTATTTCTACTGATAAAAACTCAAGCGTATTAAGTATAGTAGCTTATGCTTGGGCAGGGTTTGGAGCAAGTTTTGGTTCTGTAATGCTCTTTTCGTTATTTTGGTCAAAAATGACTAGATATGCTGCTATTGCAGGTATGATTACCGGTGCAGTTGTAGTTGTAGTATATAAAAATTTCTTAGCAGAGTGGCTTGATTTTCCTATTTATGAAATCATTCCAGGATTTTTAGCTGCTTCTGTTGTGATTATTTTAGTGAGCATGGTAACTAAAGTTCGCCCAGGAACTAAAGCAGCTTATGAAACAATGCTAAAACATCTCTAATACTCTCGCAATATGCGAGAGTAACTATGAAAAAATATTAATCAAATAAGTATTTAAAGGTATTGCAACAATATCAATTAAAACAGCACCGCATAAAGGTACTATTAAAAAAGCTTGTCTTGAAGTTAAATTATATCTAGAACAAACTGCATTCATATTTGCTACTGCATTTGGTGTTGCACCTAGACCATGTCCCATAAGTCCGGCACACATAATCGCACTATCATAATTTTTTCCGCATAATCTAAAAACTATAAAAATTGTAAAGAATAGTAAAGCTAAAACTTGCACAATCAAAGTAATAAAAAGAGGTGTAGCAACAGCACTTAGTTCGTTTATTTTTAAATTTATCATAGCCATAGTTAAAAAAATACCAAGGCTTAATTCACTTATAGTATCTATTGTATATTGATTTAGCTTGAAAATATTAAAAGAATCATTAATATTTCTTACAACAATAGCAACAAGCATGGCACCAACATAACTAGGCAAAGAATAGCCGCTATATTGTGTAAATTTGGAGCTTAAAAAAAATCCAATACACATAATACATAATATTAAAAATAAAGATTTTAAAAAATCTTTATAATTTGCATTGTGAATTTCATGCTTTAGAGGATCTATATCTTTAATATCTTGATTAGTTGTGATTTTTAATTTGTGTTTATTTATAAGATATTTTGCTACAGGACCTCCGAGCAAAGACCCTGAAATCAGTCCAAAGGTTGCCGCTGCCACTGCTAAAACTTTAGCGTTATTTAAGCCACTTAATTCTTCAACCATACCTCCAAAAGCTATAGCATTTCCATGTCCTCCTTCCAAAGAAACAGCACCACATAAAATTCCATATAGTTTATTTAAATCAAATAAACTCATCATGGAAATGCCGATAAAATTTTGCATTAAAGCCATAAACCAGCAACAACCTAGATAGATTAAAAGTACTTTTCCTCCTACTTTTAAGAGTTTAAAACTTCCACTTAATCCTATTACGGTAAAAAAAGCCACCATTAAAGGAGTTTGTAAACTTGTATCAAAATCAACTTTAATCTCAATAAAACTTAAAATCCAAATGATTATACTGATTAAAAATCCACCTATAACTGGTGCGGGAATGCAAAATTTTTCTAAGATTAAAAAACGTTTTTTCAAAAACATACCAAACAATAAAACCCCGATACTAATAGCTAATACACTTAAACTATCAAATTTCATATCATTCCTTTACTTAATAAAAAATATGCTAGATAAGCAGCGATTTTTGCAGTGTGATTGTCTATATCAAATTTAGGATTAAATTCACAAATATCTGCTAAAGCAACTTTTTTGCTTTCAAAAATAATTTTTATCGGAGTTAAAATTTCTTTTAAATTGATACCAAAAACAGCAGGGGCGCTTACAGCAGGAGCTATGCTTTGTGAAAATACATCCATATCAATACTTAAATAAACAACTTCATTTTGTTTTAAGAAATTTTTAATGACTTCTATACATTTTTCAAATTCAGTATCTAAAACATAACTTGCTTTCATATTATCCATAGTTTGAAAAAGTGCTTTTGTGTTAGATAATTTACTTGCACCCAAGCAAAGATAAGAAAAATTATAATTATTTTCTTTTGCATATTCATAAGCTTTGTAAAAAGAATTTCCAGAAGTATGTAACTCCTGAATTCTTACATCAAAATGTGCATCAAAATTTATAACTCCTACACTTTTTTTGTAATCTAAAAGCGCTTTGATACAAGCTAAAGATGTTTCGTGTCCACCTCCTAAAATTACACCATAATGATTATTATGTAAAATTTCTAAGCACTTGTGATAAAGTAGTTCATCGCCTAATTCTAGGGTATCAAAATTTTCAATATCTCCTAAATCATCAAAATCAAAATCATCATGTATAGCAAAATTTGCCATATTCTTTCTTATAATTTTTGGTGCTAATTCACTTCCAATTCTACCATTATTTCTCTGCACACCCAATGATGAACAAAAGCCTAATAATTTATTATTTGAAGAGTGATTTAAACATTTAAATAATCGTTTATGGATAATTTCATCACCATCATTTCTCCCTTGCCACATGTATTCCTCCTTTTTTGTGTTTAATTTCAATGTAAGATATTTTTTTAAATATTTTTGTATTTTGAGAAATAACATTATTTATTTGTGTATTTTAGTAGCAATAATTTATTGATTAAATAATTTTTTATTATAGTAAAAAATATTTGAAAATACTAAGGTATGGCTTTTAATGCATTTATGATAAAAGTTTCTTTAAGTTTTATTTTAAAATAAGAAAATACTATATATTTACTACTTGAAACAAAAAAGGAGATTTATGCAAAAAAATAATCAAAAAACTTATGATTTATTTTTGATAGTGACATCTATCTTGGCGGTTTTTATGGTGATTGTAATTTTACTTATAAATCCTAGTAAAGCTTTAGAAGTAGCAAATTTTCTTTTTAGTAAGCTTACACATATGTTTGGCTCATTTGTTCAACTTTTTGAGTTTATTTGTGTAGTTTTTATTTTCTACTTGGCTTTTTCTAAAATAGGTAATATTAAATTAGGCGATGGGATAAATCCTTATTCAAATACTGCTTGGATTTTTATGTTTATTTGTGCAGGACTTGGATCTGCTACTATGTATTGGGCATTTATGGAATGGGCATATTATTATTTAGCACCTGGATTAAATATTACTCCAAAATCTACAGAAGCTTTAAGAAGTGCAACTTCTTTTGTGTATTTGCATTGGGGTATTACGCCTTGGGCTGTATATGCTTTAAGTTCTATTGCAATGTGTTTTCATTTTTATATTTTTAAAAATAAAAATTTAAAAATTTCAAGTTTAATAGCAAATATCTTGCATATTAATCAAAATATAGTGCTTGATAAAATCATCGATGTTGTGTTTTTATTTAGTACTTTTGGTGGACTTGTGCTTACTACAACCCTTTCTATAATTACAATTAGTGCTGGACTTTCTGGAATTTTTGATATTAATGATGGTTTTTATTTAAAATTTATTCTTTTAGCTATTGTTACAGCTGTTTTTACCTTTTCTAGTTTTGTTGGATTATCAAGTGGTATGGCAAAACTTGCTAAAATATCTTGTATCTTGTGTTTTGTGTTTGCAATATTGGTATTTATTTTAGGAGATAGTGTATTTATATTAAATAATATAATAAATAGTATAGGGGTATTTTTTAGTAATTATGTTTCAATGAGCTTATATAATGATATTGCTGGTGTAAGTAGCTTTAATTCTGATTGGACAGTTTTTTATTGGCTTTATTGGATTACTTACACTCCTGCTGTTAGTATTTTTGTGACAAAAATTTCTAAAGGAAGGACCATTCGTCAAGTAATTTTTGGTCTTATTGTGGGTGGATGTATTGGGACTTGGTTTTTCTTTGGAGTTTTGAGTTCATATGCAATAGATATTTTTCAAAGTGGAATCTTAGATGTTCCAAATTTTATTAGTTCAAATGCTGGAGAAGCTGGAGTGGTAGCATTGATAAAAACACTACCATTTGGTACTATTTTTGCTCTTTTTTATTTCCTGCTTATGATGGTATTTTTGGCTTCTCATATGGATGCTACTGCATTTACTATTTCTTGTGTAAGCACAAAAATAGATAGTGAAAATCCTAGTAAATATTTAAAAGTTTTTTGGTGTATTATGCTTGGATTAATTCCTTTAGCAATGCTTTATATAAATGCAGATTTAAATACCTTAAAAGTTGCAGTTGTTTTGAGTGCTGCTCCTTTTTTGGTAATACTTGCTATTAGCTTTTATGGGCTTATTAAATGGATAAAAAGGATGGATAATGAAAATTACAAAGGTTGAACCTATATGGTTAAGGACAAAAACTTTTGATGAGTCTTGTGAGTGGGGTGAAGATGCCTTTATATTAAGAATTTATACAGATAATAATCTTTATGGAATAGGAGAAAGTGATAGTGCTGCGGCAGTTTTAAAGATAATGTTTGAGCAACCTAGCACTCATGGATCTTGCAGAAATTTAAGTGAAATTTTAATAGGACAAGATCCAAGAAATATTAAGAAGATTATGGATGATTTGATTGAGGGAAGTGCGTATTATGGACTTAGCGGAGCATTAATTTGTGCTTTAAGTGCAATAAATATTGCTTTATATGATTTACTTGGAAAAATTTATGGTGTAAGTGTAGCTACTATACTTGGTGGAAAAAGAAAAGACTTTTTAAATGCATACGCTACTTTTATTCCGAGTGAAAATATGGAAGAAAATATTTCTAGAGTAAAATACTTAAAAGAAGAAGGTTTTAAACTATTAAAATTTGGTGGTGCAGGCTTTGGTAATAATGCATTAGCTGATAAAGAGATTATCAAGAATATTAGAGGTGCAGTGGGTGATGATATTAAACTTAGTATTGACTTAGTAGGGCTTTGGAAAAATTTTTCTTATGCAAGAGAAAGATTTTTGGAAATTGAAGAATATAACTTAGAGTGGATAGAAGAACCAGTTGGTGCAAATAATTTTTATGATTATGCAAGACTTAGCGAACACTTACCTTGTAAGATTACGGGTGGAGAGAGTTTTTACACGCTAAATGAGTTTGAAAATTTTATTAAAAAGTCAAAAGTTTCTATTGTGCAACCTGATATTACTAGATGCGGTGGTTTTGACACTATGTTAGAAATTGAAAAAATATCTTTAAAATATGGTTGTGATTTAGTCCCGCATGGTTTTTCTACAGGAATTTTACTTGCTGCTACGGTGCAGTTTCTAGCAAGTACTAAATATTGTAATTTGATAGAGTATTCTCAATCAACAAGTGTGCTTTTTACTCATTTGGTGAAAAATTTAATCCCTTGCAAAGATGGTATAGTTGAAGTCAATGATGCTGTGGGTATAGGAGTGATATTGGATGAAAATTTAATAGAAAAATATCGTATAAATATAAAGATTTGAGTAAATACTCAAATCTAATTTTTAAGGTTTTTGAATTAAAAATCTAAGCGTTGGTCCATCTTGATCTATCTCTAAAATTTCAAATCCGCGATTTTTCGCATCTTGAGGTATAGAATTAATACTTTGTGGGCAATCACATAAAATTTCTAAGACTTCACCTGATTTTAATTCTTTTAATGCATCAATGGTAGCTATAGCAGGATATGGGCATGCCTCACCTTCTAAATTTAAACTATAATGAATAATCATAATTTTCCTTTGTTGTGTTGGAAGAATAATCTTTTAAATTTTAAAACAAACAAAAATAAAATAGCAAACAAAGCTAAATTGATTAATAAGCCATTAAAATAACCAAAATCATTTAAAAGATGAATTTTTATACCATTTGTTAGTATTTTTGGGAAATGATCATAATTTAAAGCTAAGATCATAGTACCGATGATATTGGCAATACCCACTATAATAAAATGACTTTGTCCCTCGCAAGCTCTATACATCCAACCACACTCGCATCCTCCGGCAAAAACTATTCCAAATCCAAATAAAAAAGCACCTATAGCAAGGTTTGGTGATATTTCTATTACTTTACTAGTATGCCCTTGTAATATAAAAGCAAAAGCTATTAAACAAGCTATGATCATACCTATTAAAGCGCCTTTTATAGCATTGTCTCTACCAAATAAAAATAAATCTCTAAAGCAAGAAGTGAAGCAAATTTGAGCCCTAGAAATGATAAAACCAAAAACAAAACCAAATATTAACGCTAAAGGAAAAAAACTTTCTTTGTTTTTAATATCAATATTTTGTTTTTGTAGTATAAATACAACATAAGTTATAAAAATTATAAATACACCAAGTCCTATGTAAAAATATATTTTTGAAATTTTATTTTGTGTTTTTAATTTTTGATTTTCTTTGCAAACGCGTTGTAACTTTGCTTTTGGCTTAAATAAGGCAAGATTACAAACCTTAACACCTAGATAAATTCCTAAAATCATAAATAAAGTAAAAACCCAAGTATGTAAAGAAAAATAAGGTAAACCTGTAAAGAAATTTGCTAAATTACAACCAAAAGCAAGTCTTGCACCAAAGCCTGATAAAATTCCTCCTATAATAGCTTGAAAAATTCGAATTTTGCTAGCAGGCAAACGCCATTTAAATTTATTTGCTAAAAATGCAGCTACTAAGCATCCTATAAACATACCTATGAGCATGATACCATCAATTCTTGTTAAGGGACTGCCACTTAAATTTTGCTTTTGGTAGTAAGTGTAGGAGCTTAAATCCATACTAAAAAATTCTAAAATTTCTCCACCCCAGCGTGTCATTTCACCTGTAACAGCCCAAACACTACCAAAAATTCCAAAATAAATAGCACTTAAAATTCCAAGTATAATCATGCCTTTGGAATTATCCCAAAAATTTATAAAAAAAGATTGTTTGAAAGAATGCATTGATATATCCAAAAATTGTAATTGTCAAAACTTGACACTGAAAAACAAACATTATAACTAAAAAATATAATATTTCAAAGTATTTTTACACGCTTATAATTTCATATGTTTAATTTTTGTTTCAATTAAAAATATTAAGATATAATATCATTTTTGGAAGGTTAGCTTATCTGGTGATGGCCACTGACTTCAAATCAGATGAAAGGGTAGTTGACTACTTTTTGGGGAGTTCGATTCTCTCACCTTCTCGCCAAATTTAAGTCAAAATGGAGTTTTTTTATGAGTAAAGCAGATATTGTCGTTGGTATCCAATGGGGTGATGAGGGTAAGGGTAAGATAGTTGATAAACTATGTGAAAATTATGATTATGTTTGCAGAAGTGCAGGTGGACATAATGCAGGTCACACTATATGGGTTGATGGTATAAGATATGCTTTACATTTAATGCCATCAGGTGTTTTAAATAAGCAATGTATTAATGTTATAGGTAATGGAGTTGTAGTTAATCCTGATGTATTAATTAGTGAAATGGCTCAATTTGAAAATTTAGAAGGAAGATTATTTATAAGCGATAGAGCTCATTTAAATTTAAATCATCATGCTTTGATTGATCAAGCAAGAGAAAGACTTAAAGGCGATAAAGCTATAGGAACAACAGGCAAAGGCATAGGGCCAAGCTATGAAGATAAAATAAGTCGTAATGGACATAGAGTAGGGGAATTGCTAGAGCCTGAAAAGCTTTGTGAAAATTTAATGAAAGATTTTGAACTTAAAAAAACTTATTTTGATGTTTTAGGTATTGCAATGCCTAGTTATGATGAAATTTTAAAAGATTTAAAACGCTTTAAAGAAGTGCTAGCACCATATATTACAGATACTACAAGAATGCTTTGGAAAGCTTTAGATGAGGATAAAAAAGTATTGTTAGAAGGCGCGCAAGGTTCTATGCTTGATATTGATCATGGAACTTATCCTTATGTAACTAGTTCAACGACTATTTCAGCTGGAGCTTTAAGTGGTTTGGGATTAAATCCAAAAGAAATTGGAAAAGTTATAGGCATAGTAAAAGCTTACACAACAAGAGTGGGAAATGGAGCTTTTCCAAGTGAGGATTTAGGCGAAGATGGTGAAAAAATAGGACTTATTGGTAAAGAAATCGGAGTAAGCACAGGTAGAAAAAGAAGATGTGGTTGGTTTGATGCAGTTGCGGTAAGATATACTGCAAGATTAAATGGCTTAGATACTTTATCATTAATGAAACTTGATGTATTAGATGGGTTTGAAAGTGTTAAAATTTGTAAAGCTTATGAGTATAAGGGACAAGAAATAGACTATGTACCTTGTGATTTAGAAAACGCTAAGCCTATTTATGAAGTAATGGAAGGTTGGGATAAAGTTGCAGGGATTAGAGATTATGATTTGCTACCTGAAAATGCTAAAAAATACATTAAGCGTTTGGAAGAATTAAGTGGCGTTAGAGTAGGTTATATCTCCACAAGTCCTGAAAGAGAAGATACTATCATTTTATGAAAAGCAAATATTCTTCTGTGATTAAGCTTAGAAAACAACAGCTTGATAAAGCAGAGGCAAATTTGACTAGAACAAGACAAAAGCTTTTGTTGTGTGAAGAAGAATTTAAAGAAGCTTTAAAAACATGCGAAAGCTTGACTTTGGCTGATAAAGGTTCGGTGGCTTTGTTAAGATCGTCTTTAAAAATGCAAGAGATTGCAAGAGAGGGTAAGCAAAGAATTAAACAAAAATTAGACCTAACTAAAAAAGAACTTGCACATCATCAACATTTATACAAAAAGGCTCATTTGGAATTTGAAAAAATTAAGGTTTTAGAAAATGAAGAATTAAAAAAAATCCAAAAAGCCTTGCAAAAAGAAGAAGAAAAATTTATAGATGAACTTGCTATAACAAGACATTTTAATAAGGATAAATGATGAAAAAAATAATATTTTTATTGATTTTCTTAAATTTTGTAAATGCACAGCAAAATTGCGAGCAGTATTTTGAAGCAAGAAAAGAGCAAATGCAAGAGCAAATTAGAGAATATGATGAAGCAAGACAAAGTTTAGAGGCTTATAGAGCTTCTTTTGAAGCTTTGCAAAAAGAAAAAATGCAAGCTTTGGAGCAAAAAGAAGCTGATGTTAATGCAAGTTTAGAGCAAATAAAAAGTTTAAAAGAGCAAAATGAGCGTATATTAGAAGCGACTAAACAAAATCTTCAAGTTATTAATGATAAAACCATGGGGCGTATCACAGAAATTTATGCTAAAATGAAAGATGTGGCCGTGGCAGGTATATTAAGCGAAATGGAACCGGATGAGGCTTCAAAAATTCTACTTTCGCTAGATCCTAGAAAAATTTCATCCATTATGGCCAAGATGGATCCAAAAAAAGCTTCCGATTTAACACTACTTTTGAAAAATTTAGATCAAAATGCAAGTTCGCAGTAAGTTTTAAGCAGTTTTTACCTTTTTTTTAGTATTATTTCAAAATAAAAATAAAAAGGTGAATAAATGCGTATCAAACCAGCTCATATACCTTATATAGCAAATAAAATAATACTTGATTTAATGCATTCTTCTTTTGTTAAAATTAAAGATGATAGTCAAAAACTTTTAAAAACAGCAAAAGAAATTATAGAAATAGATGTTTTAAATGAGCGTAAACTTGATGAAAAAGCAAAAGAAATTTTAGAAAGCCAAGAAGATGAAATTGAGTTTATGCAAATAGATAGAAAAAGTATGTTTTGGATGATTAAGAAAAAACTAGCAAATGAGTTTAAATTTATGCTTGATAGTGAAGATAGATACAATAATCTTTCTCATAAAATTTTAGAAAATTTAGTGGAAGAAGATTTGATAAACTACAATGTATCAGAAAATCGCGTGAAAAATCTCATTTTTTCAAGTATTATGTCTTATTTAAAAGAGTATGAAAATTTAGAAGATTTAGTCTATGAAAAAATTTCAAATTATAAAAGAAAACTTATTCCAGGTTCTGAAGAATATGAATTGGTATTTGAAAAGCTATATCAAGAAGAGCTTAGAAAAAAGGGACTTTTATGAAAGCATATATTTATATAGAGAATGATGTTTTTTTAAGCGCAAAGGCTTTTGGACAAAGTGGAACTTTTTTTGGAGAGCTTGTTTTTAATACTTCTTTAACGGGGTATCAAGAAATTATTTCTGATCCATCATATGCAGGTCAGTTTGTAGTATTTTCAATGCCAGAAATTGGTATAGTTGGTATTAATGATGAAGATAATGAAAGTAAAGATGTATTTGCTAGCGGAATGATTATAAGAGAATTAAATGAAGATTATTCTAATTTTAGAGCCAATGATTCTTTAAGTGCTTATTTGAAAAAGCATGAAAAAATAGGGCTTTGTGAAATTGATACTAGATTTTTAGTTAAAATGATCAGAGATCAAGGAAATTTGAGAGCGGTAATATCTACTGAAATTAAGGACAAAGAAGAGCTTAAAAAAATGCTTCTTTCTAGTGCTAAAATTGATGAAGTAAATTATGTAGCACAGGTTAGCACTAAAAGCTCTTATAAACATAGTAAAGGTGCTTGGGATCATAGCAACAAAGCTTATGAGAATGTAAAAGCAAATGGTAAAAAAGTAGCTGTGATTGATTATGGTGTAAAAGAAAATATTTTAAATGAGCTTGTAAGTGTTGGACTTGAGGTGGAGGTTTTTCCTTATAATACCAAGGCAAAAGATTTGATTGATTTATATCAAAAAGGTAAAATTCATGGTGTATTTTTATCCAATGGACCAGGTGAGCCAAAAATTTTAAAAGATGAAATCGCAGAGATTAAAAAACTAGCAGAAGCTAAAATTCCTATGCTTGGTATTTGTTTGGGACATCAACTTTTAAGTAATGCTTTTGGTTATGAAACTTATAAAATGAAATTCGGCCAACATGGAGCAAATCATCCTGTTATTAACCTTACTAATAACACAGTAGAAATTACAGCACAAAATCATAATTATAATATTCCTGAAGAAATAGCAGAGGTTGCAACTATTACTCATAGAAATTTGTTTGGTGATAATGTAGAGGGTGTGAGATATAAAAATTATCCTATTATATCGGTGCAACATCACCCAGAAAGTTCTTCAGGACCACATGAGAGCAAGTATATTTTTAAAGAATTTTTAGAGCTTTTGTGAGTTTAGATTTTATTGCTTTAGCAAGTATAGCTTTTCTTTCTAGTTTTGGGCATTGTTATGGAATGTGTGGAGGTTTTGTTTTAGCTTATACTCAGCTTTCAAAGCAAATTAAACTCCCTTTTTTTCTTTTAATTTTCTCATATCATCTATCTCGAATTTTTGCTTATGTTTGCTTGGGCATATTTTTTGGAGTTTTTGGAAGCTTGCTTTCATTTAGTGAATTTTCAAAAGGCATAATGTTTTTTATAATTGGAATTTTTATGATAGCATTAGCACTTGCTTTGATTTTTAAAGGAAAATTTCTAAGTTTTTTTGAAAATTCTTTATTTTTTGAATGCGTAATTAAAAAAAACATCTCTAGATTGATTCAACAAAAATCTTTCAAGAGTACTCTTTTTTTAGGATTTTTAAATGGCTTTGTGCCTTGTGGTTTAGTGTATTTTTATATAGCCTTTGGAATGAGTGTGCAAAGTGTGTATTTATCGGCTTTAATTATGCTTGTTTTTGGTTTTTCAACTTTACCAGCATTGATATTTCTTGCGTATTTTTCTAAAACATTAAATGAAAAATTTCAAAAAATAGCTAGTTTAATTTCCTATATTTTAATTTTTTGTTATGGTGTGTATTTTTCTTATATAGGCTTTGTTTTTACGCGATAATTTATTAATAAATAATAAATAATTAGACATAGTTTAAGCTAAAAAAGATATTAAGTATCGTATAATATAAAGATCGCATAATTGCAGAAAAAAACTTAAGGAGAGGAAATGCACCCAGGAAATGCATTAAACTATGACTATACGGTTGCTAAATATTTTATGTTTGCTACCTTATTGTTTGGTGTTATTGGTATGGCTATTGGAACGCTTATTGCCTTTCAGATGGCTTATCCGGATTTAAATTATTTAGCCGGTGAGTATGGTACTTTTTCAAGACTTAGACCATTGCACACTTCAGGTGTAATTTTTGGTTTTATGCTCTCAGGAATTTGGGCTACTTGGTATTATATTGGTCAGCGTGTGCTAAAAGTTAGTATGGCAGAATCAAGCTTTTTAATGTTCATTGGTAAATTGCATTTTTGGCTTTACATGATCACTATGATTATAGCTGTTATTACTTTGTTTGCAGGTGTTAGCACTTCAAAGGAATACGCAGAGCTTGAATGGCCACTTGATATATTGGTAGTTTTAGTTTGGGTTTTATGGGGTGTAAGTATTTTTGGGCTTATTGGAATTCGCCGTGAAAAAACTTTATATGTTTCACTTTGGTATTATATAGCTACTTTCCTAGGTATAGCAATGCTTTATTTATTTAACAATATGGCTGTGCCTACTTATTTTGTGAGTGGAATGGGTGATTGGTGGCATAGTGTTTCTATGTATGCAGGGACAAACGATGCATTAGTTCAATGGTGGTATGGACACAATGCAGTTGCATTTGTATTCACTGTTGGTATCATCGCTCAAATTTATTATTTTCTACCAAAAGAAAGTGGACAACCAATTTTCTCATACAAATTATCTTTATTTGCATTTTGGGGCTTAATGTTTGTTTATTTATGGGCAGGTGGACACCACTTGATTTATTCTACAGTGCCTGATTGGATGCAAACTATGGGTTCAGTTTTTTCAATCGTTCTTATTTTACCTTCTTGGGGTTCAGCAATTAATATCTTACTTACTATGAAAGGTGAGTGGAGTCAATTAAGAGAAAGCCCATTAATCAAATTTATGATTTTAGCTTCAACTTTCTATATGTTCTCAACTTTGGAAGGTCCTATT
This sequence comes from Campylobacter sp. CNRCH_2016_3089, assembly GCF_025772505.1. Taxonomy (NCBI): domain Bacteria; kingdom Pseudomonadati; phylum Campylobacterota; class Epsilonproteobacteria; order Campylobacterales; family Campylobacteraceae; genus Campylobacter; species Campylobacter sp. CNRCH_2016_3089. The sequence goes on along the minus strand of NZ_JAKMSF010000002.1, from coordinate 61,313 downwards.
CTTTCTATTAAATCAGTTAATGCATTAGCACACTTTACAGATTGGATTCCAGGACATGTTCATGATGGTACTTTAGGTTGGGTTGGCTTTATGACTATGGCTGCGCTTTATCACATGGTGCCTAGAATGTTTAAAAGAGAATTATATAGTAAATCGCTAATGGAAGCTCAATTTTGGATCCAAACTACAGGTATAGTATTGTACTTTAGTTCTATGTGGATAGCAGGTATTACTCAAGGTATGATGTGGAGAGCTACAGATGAGTATGGTAACTTACTTTATACTTTCATTGATACTGTTGAAGCTATTATTCCTTATTATTGGATTAGAGCTGTAGGTGGCTTGTTGTACTTAGTAGGATTTTTCATGTTTGTTTATAATATTTATAAATCAATTTCAGTGGGTAGAGTGCTTGATAAAGAGCCAAAAAGTGCTTCACCTATGGCAGCATAAGGAGGAAAAATATGTTTAGTTGGTTAGAAAAAAATCCATTCTTTTTTGCTGTGGCAGTATTTATAGTGATCGCATATGCAGGTATTGTGGAAGTTTTACCTGATTTTGCTCAAAATGCAAGACCAATTGAAGGTAAAAAGCCTTATACGGTTTTACAACTTGCAGGACGCCATGTTTATATTAAAGAAAGTTGCAATGCATGTCATTCACAACTTATTCGTCCTTTTAAATCAGAAACAGATCGTTATGGTATGTATTCAGTTAGCGGTGAATATGCTTATGATAGACCATTTTTATGGGGTTCAAAAAGAACTGGACCTGATTTATTGCGTATAGGTAATTTTAGAACTACAGATTGGCATGAAAATCACATGTGGGATCCAGTTTCAGTTGTTCCTGGTTCTATTATGCCAGCTTACAAACATATGTTTAGCAATAATGCAAATATAGAAACAGCTTATGCAGAGGCACTAACTGTAAAAAAAGTTTTCAATGTTCCTTATGATGTTGAAAATGGTACAAAACTTGGTACTTGGGAAGAAGCTCAAGCAGAAGTTAAAGCAGAAGCCCAAGTTATAGTAGATCAAATGAAAAATCAAGATGTTAAAGATGCGTTTGCTAGAGGTGAAATTAGAGAAATTGTCGCTTTGATTGCGTATCTTAATAGCTTGAAATAGGAAAAATTATGGATTTAGAACTAATAAGAGAGTTGCAAGCTTATGGCTTTTTTGCCCTTGTAGTATTCTTAGTGGTAGTTTTGTATTCTTATTGGTTTCATTTGTATAGATCTGAAAAAACAGGTAGAAGAAACTATGAAAAATATGCTGATTTAGCATTACATGATGAAATTGGCGATCGTGTTTTAGAGCAAAATAAAAGGAGTGCTTAATGCAATGGTTGAACTTACAAGATAATGTTAATTTATTATCTTTTATTGGAGCAATTCTTATCATATTGATTACGCTTGTTGTGGTAGGAAAATTGTTTAAAAGTATGAAAGAAGAAAAAAGTCAGGGTGAGCTAAGTGAACATAGTTGGGATGGTATAGGTGAATATAAAAATCCTATACCACTTGGCTGGGCTGTGGTATTTTTCTTAGCTATAGTATGGTGTATATGGTATTTTCTTTGGGGGTATCCTTTAAATAGTTATTCTCAAATTGGTCAATATAATAAAGAAGTACAAGCTCATAATGAGAAATTTGCACAAAAATTTGCAAATTTAAGCAATGAAGATAAGCAAGAAATGGGTAAAAATATCTTTTTAGTTCAATGCTCTTCTTGTCATGGTATTACAGGCGATGGTATCAATGGAAAAGCTCAAAATCTTAATGTTTGGGGTTCAGAAGAGGGACTTATAGAAGTAATTACTAAAGGTTCTAAGGGCTTAAATTATCCTATGGGTGAGATGTTAAGTGCAGCAGATAATGGTATAGATGAAGCTGATATTCCTGCAATTGCTGCTTATGTTGCTTCTGAAATTTCAGCAATTAAAAAAACTGAAAATCCTCAACTTGTAGCAAAAGGAAAAGAATTATTTGTCACTTGTACAGTATGCCATGGTGAAGATGGAAAAGGAACTATTGATGGTCAATTAGTGGCTCCAGATTTAACAAAATATGGTAGTGCAGAATTTGTAGTAGATGTTTTAAATCGTGGTAAAGCAGGTAGTATAGGTGTAATGCCTCATTTTAACAATGGCTTGTTAAATGAGCTTCAAAAAGAAGCAGTTGGCGAATATGTGATTTCTCTTTCAAGGGGCGAATAATGGAAAATTCAAACAGATGTGTATTTTCACTTTCAGGCGTTAGCGGAATGTTAATAGCAACTATTTTATTATTATCGATTTTAGCAGGATTAACTATTTTGGGTCTAAAAACACAACAAGATGTTATGCAAAAACCTTATAAAATAGAAAATGCAGAACAAATTAAAATGTTTGACTCTAAAAGAGAAGAACATATCATTATAAAGGAATGATTATGGCAAAAGTTCTTGAGTATTTAATCATAGCCGGTTTAGTTGTAGCGGCTGGAATCACTGCTTGGTCGGTTTTAACTGCAAATCATCTTTTTATAGGATGAAAAATATATTTAAAGGCGGTTTTTTAGCCGCCATTTTTATTTGTTTTGCTAATTTTTTACATGCTGAAATATTATTAAATGATAATATCTTAAACACTGCGATAGAACAAAATATCACTACAAGTTCTAGACAAATTTATGAATTAACTGGAGTAAATATCGCTTTAGCATTAAGTGATAAAAAAGATTTTGAAAGTTTAAAAAATTATGAAGCTAATTTAAGTAAGCCATATATTTTACTTGTATTTTCTAAAGCTTCACATAAGGTAGATATACTCGCAAGCGATGATGCTTTGGCTTTTTTTGATAAAGAAGGTGTTTTGAGTCCTTATCCTGAAAAAGGAACAATTTTACCTATACTTGCAAATCCTAAACAAAAAGATATTTATAATGCAGCTATTTTAAATGGTTATGCAGATATAGCCGATCAAGTAGCAAATTATTTTAATATAAAACCTTTTTATGGAAATTCAAATCGTGATACTTTAAATATCATGAGAATTTTAATCTATGGATTTTTATGTGTTGCAATTTTAATGCTAGTTCAAAGAAAAATCAAAAGGAGAAAATAAAAATGGAAAATAAGAAAACATTTTGGCCTTATGGTATTTTGATTTCTTTGGGGCTTATTGTTATAGCTTGTATTGTTACGATTTTTATTGCAAGCAAGGCTCCTGTGTATGAAGATAATTTTTATTTTGATTCTTATCAAAATGTAGAGTTAAATTATAATGAAATTCAAAACAGACAAAAGACTTTTGATGAAAATTTTAAGCTAAGCATTAAAGACAAAGAAAGCTTTATGCATAAGAAAAATCAAGTTTATTATATCAATGAAGGGCAAAATGAGCTTAGGATTGCAATTGAAAATTTAAAAGATTATGACTTGAGTAAGCTTCAAATCCAAACTTTACTTTCGCGTCCACATACAAATGCAAATGATGAGAATTTGCAAGTAAGATTAGAAGGAAGTGATTTGGTGTTTGATTTTAATATCAAAGAAAAAGGTGTTTGGCAAATACTTTTAAAAATCACTCAAGATGAAAATAGTGTAGGATTTTTTAAATTCTTTTTGCAGACTAAATAATGAAGCTTTTTGTATTTAGCTCACTAAGAGCTTTAAGAAAGTATTATGAGAAAAAACTACAGGTTGATAGTTTAGTAGAACCGGCTATGAGTATAGCCGAATTTATACAAAAGTTAGTTTTTTCTCCGCATTTTCAAGCAACACACTATGAGTGTTTACTTTTGATGAAAAAGGCTTGTGAGCAAACTAAAAATTTAGAGCAAAGCTTAAAAATACCGAGTAATTTTTTTGCTTTCTTAAAAAATAATGCTTATTTATTTAGTTTCTTTAAAGAGCTTAGTTTAGAAAAAAAAGATATCAACTCATTAAAATTTCATGATGCTTACGTTCAGTATGATGAACATTTGCAAATTTTAGAAGAACTTTTTAAAAATTATCTTACCTTGTTAAAAGAGCAAAATCTATATGATGATATTTCTTTGCCGCTAGATTATGAAATTAATAGTGATTTTTTAAAAAATTATGATGAGATTATTGTTGATTTTCAAGGTTTTTTAAATGCCTTTGAAGTAGAGCTTTTGTTAAAAGTTAAGGAAATACTTCCTCTTAAAGTGCAGTTTAATTGCACTAAATTTAATAAAGATTTTTTAAATACTCTTAGCTTTTTACAAGGACTTTCTCTTAAGGCAAATTATGCTTATTTGTTTGATTTAAATCAAAAAACAATTTTAAAAGAAGAGTGCTTTTTTAAAGAAAGTAAAATTAGTTATAAAAGTTTTCATTTAAGATCTTTACAAGCTGCTTTTGTTTTTGAAAAAATTAATTCTTTTTTAAAATCCGGTATAAGCGCAAAAGATATTGTAGTGATTACACCTGATGAGAATTTTGTAGATATTTTAAGACTTTATGATAAAAGCAATGTTTTAAATTATGCAAGTGGAGAAAGTATTAAAAATACACTTTTTTATCACAGATTAAAGTCTTTGTATGAAAGTGCTAAAGATGATGAGTTTGAGTATGAAGAAAATGAAGAATTTTATGAAAGGTGTAATTTAAACAAACATTTGTGTAATTTACATTTTTTTTCTTCTAGTGTTGATTTTACAGAGTTTAAAAAGTTTTTTGATGAAAATATTTCTTTTGATTTTTTTGAGAATTTTATTTTTAATTTGCTAGAAGATAGTGATGAGGAATTAAAAAATTATATACATCAAGAGCTTATTTTTATCAAAGAGCTTGTAAAAACACACGAGTTAAGCTTTGTGCAAATTTTAGAATTATTTTTCATGCAAATTGATGGTATAAAATTAAGCAGTGTTGGTGGTGGTGAAGTTACTGTAATGGGGCTTTTAGAAAGTAGGGGACTTAGATATGACGGGGTGATTATAGTCGATTTTAATGATGAGTTTATCCCAAAAAGAGTTTCAAGCGAGTTATTTTTAAACAATGAAATTCGCAAAAAAGCAGGACTTATCACTCATGCTCAAAGAGAAAATTTACAAAGACATTATTATTATACTTTAATAGCCAAGGCAAAATTAGTTGGAATTTCTTATGTGGAAAATGAAGAAAAAATCAAATCAAGATTTTTAAACGAACTTGAACTTCCATTTTATGAAGACAAGACTTATAGTAATAATGCTTATGTGAAATATTTTCAAACTTATCCATGTACTTTTAATCTTGAGCCTATTGTAAGTATTAAAGCAAAGCACGATTATTTTCAAAACGATCTTTCTTTTTCAAGATTTCATCTTCTTGTGCATTATGGTTTGGATTATTATTATAAATATGTTTTAAGATTAAAAGAGCCAAAGACTTTAGACGATACACTTAGAGCAAATGAGTTGGGGAGTTTTATCCATAAGGCTTTAGAACTTTATTATACACAAAAATCTAAAAATCATTTTGATTATGAAGTTTTTATGCAAGTGGTAAAAAGCATTAAACAATACCGAGTTGATGCGCTAAATTTAGCTTTAATACAAACTATATTTAAAGAATTCCAAACACTTGAAAATGAGCATTTTAAGCAAGGTTATGTGGTAGAAAAATGTGAATTTAATCCACCAAGAAAAGAATTTATTACAGAAAATGGAGTGAAAATTCACGCCATAGGCTTTTTAGATAGAGTAGATAATAATGGTAATGAAAGATTGATTATAGATTATAAAAGTGGTAAGGCAGATGAAAAATCTTATCAACTTGCTTTTTATAAGTTTTTATTAGAAAATCAAAATACCTTATTAAATACAAAAGCTTGCTTTTATGATCTAAAAAATATCAAAATCATACATGAAAATGCTAAAAGTAAGAGCGTACAAGAACTTAAAGATTTGCTTAATGAGCTTGCTAAAGAACCTTTGGAAAAAGAATTTTTTAATCAAAAAAACGACAATACTTACAGCCCTTATACCATGCTTTATAAAAAGGAGTTTAAGCTTTGAGTTATCATTTTGAGCCTTTTTTAGCTTTGGAAGCTAGCGCAGGAAGTGGAAAAACTTTTGCATTAAGTGTGCGTTTTGTAGCTTTGGTTTTAATGGGAGCTAAGATTAATGAAATTTTAGCCCTTACTTTTACTAATAAAGCTACAAGCGAAATGAAAGAAAGAGTTTTTAAAACCTTTTTAGAATTTGATGTGTTTGAAAATGGAGAGAATAAAGCAGAGTGTAATGAGCTTATGAAAATGCTATGTAAAAGCAAAGATGAGCTTATAGCTTTAAGAGAAAAATACAAAGATGAGTTTTTAAGATCTAAGCTTAATATTTACACTTTTGACAGCTTTTTTTCACAAATCATTCGTTCTTTTGCTTTAAATTTAGGTCTTATGAGTGATTTTGACATTATAGAAAGTCAAGATAGTTATAAAAATTTCATTTCTAAATTAGACGAAGAAGAATTAAGAGCTTTAGCTTATTACATTGTCCAAACAAAAAGTAAAAGTGATTTTTTGCAAAATCTTGAAAGCTTGTATGAAAGATCTTGTGAGATAAAATCTATACAAAATGCACATTTTCCAAATAAAACTTTTTTAGAAAAAAGCTTAAGTGAGTTTATAACTTATGCAAGAAATTTAAGCACAGATAAAAACTATCAAAAAAATTTCGAATTTGAAAACATAGAAGATTTCTTTACTAAACCTATTATTTGTGATTTAGATAAAAAATATTTTGTAAAAGTCATCGATAGTGAATTTTTACAAAAAAGAGCAGAGTTTTTACAAAGTGCAAAAGAGTATTTTACCCAAATGGAAAACTACCGTATAAGTATGCTTGCAAAGCTTTTGGCGCATTTTAAAGAAGCAAGAAATGAAAACAATGCCAAGCAAAATGCACTGACTTTTTCAGATATAGCTTTAAAAACTCATGAGTTAATTAGTGATGAAACTAATAAAGATTTGATTTATTTTAGACTTGATGGTTATATTTCACATTTATTAATCGATGAATTTCAAGATACTAATGTTTTGCAGTATCAAATTTTAAAACCCATCATTGCTGAGCTTGTTTCAGGCGAGGGAGTGAAAAAAAATAGAAGCTTTTTTTATGTGGGGGATAAAAAGCAAAGTATATATGGTTTTAGAGGGGGTAAAAAAGAGCTTTTTGATAAGCTTTTAAAAGATTTTCCACAAATTAAATTAGAGCATTTAGATACTAATTATCGTAGTAAAAAGATCATTGTTGATTATGTAAATGAAGTCTTTAAAGATAAATTTTTTGATAGCTTTTTAAATCCTAGCTTTACTTTGCAAAAAAGCATTAAAGAAGGTGGATATGTGGAAGTTTTGCAAAATCATATCCTACCAAAAAGTTCTTTGCATGAAGCAAGTGGCAAAGAAGTTTTAAAGATCATCCAAAAGCTTTTAGAAAAAGGCGTAAAGCTCAGTGAAATTTGCATTTTGGTATGGATTAACAAAGACGCTACTTTAATGAAAGAATTTCTTGAAGAAAATGACATTAAAGCCTATACGCAAAGCAATGTAGCTTTGATGGATTGTATTAGCGTAAGAGTGCTTTTTGAGTATGCAAAGGCTTGTGTGCTTAAAGATGAGTTTAGTTTGTACTTTGCAAGTAGTATTTTAGAAAAAGAGCTTGAGTTTATCACGCTTGATTTAAACCGCAGTGTAGGTGAGATTTTAAAATACTTAGTGCATGTTTTAAAACTTGATTTAAGCGATGTTAATCTTATCGCATATTTAGAGTATGCAAGTACTTTTGATAATTTTTTTGATTTTTTGTTTGCTTCATGTGAGTTAAAGTCTTTACAAGCTCAAGATGATGGAGTAAGCATTATGACCGTGCATAAATCTAAGGGGCTTGAATTTGAAAATTTAATCGTACTTGATAGACTTAGTAAAAAAGCTCCGGATAATGAAACTTTAATGTTTGAGTATGATTTAGAGCAAGGTTGGGAAGTAAAATACCGACACAGTGCTAGAAAACATCTTGAAGATCAAAATTACAATGCCTTTTTAGCTAAAAGAGAAAAACTTCAAGCAGAAGATGAGATAAATTGTCTATATGTAGCACTTACTAGAGCTAAAAATTCTCTTTTTATCATAAAAAACGATGAGAGTTTTAAAACCTTTAAGAGTTATTTTCAAGACTATGAAGAAAAACAAATAGGCATTATAGAAGAACAGCTTGCTAAAACAAAAGAGCCTTTAGAAAATTTAGAACAAATAGAAAACTTTGAAGAATTTCAAAAGGTAAATTTACAAGAAGTTAAAGTAAAAAGTCATCTTTCAAGCACGCAAATACACTTTGGTTTGGCTTTGCATGAGTTTTTGCAATATTTTGATTTTAACACTAAAAGCAATTTTGAATTTTGCAAGCAAATGGTGTATAAAAAATATCGTTTTTACTTAGATGATGAAAGTTTTAATGAGCTTTTTAAAAGACTTACTATGCTTTTAAAAGATGAGAGCTTTAACGCGCTTTTAGCGGGTAAAAAGCTACTAAAAGAGCAAATCATCACTTATAAAGGTGAGCAAAAACAGCTTGATATGCTTGCATTTGATGATAATGAAGCTATCATTATAGACTATAAAACAGGTTTAAATTTAAACGAGCATAAAAAGCAAGTTTTGCTTTACAAAGAAGCCATAGAAAAAATCTTAGCCAAGACTTCCACTAAGGCTTTTTTGGTATATATTTTAAAGGATAAAGTGGAGATAGTGGAGGTTTAAGGAAATTGTATGAGATGTTTTATTGTAAATTCAAATTATAAATCTACTGATGGTGAAAAATTCTTAATTAAATATTTAAATGATAATTTACCAGAGGATTATGAAATTTATGTCCAACCTAATTTGAATGGAAATAGACCTGATATTATTCTTTTTCACGAGCATAAAGGTGTATTTATTATCGAAATTAAAGATTGGAAATTAGAAAGATTTGAAAAAGATAGTAAAAAGAATAAATATTATAAATATACTAATGGTGGACGTTCTGAAATAGCTAATCCAAATTCTCAGCTTAGAAGATATAAAACTCAATTTAATTATTTTAAGCAACTTCCTGCTATTTGTATTCATTATTTTTATAATAGCTGCACCCAAGATGTCATTGACTTTATAGGGGAAAGAGGTATTGAAATTTTTGGATGTGATAAAAAATATAACTTAATTAAATTTATAATAAATTATCCAAATAGCTTTATTAAATCACCAAACGAAATAAGAGATTTTTTACTTCCAAAAAAACACAAAAAAGAAAATGGAGAATATATAAATTTAACACAACAACAAAAAAGACTTATAGAACATACTCCAAAAACATGGAGAAGATTAAAAGGGGTTGCAGGGAGTGGAAAAACCTTGGTTGTTGCACAAAAAGCGGTAAATATAGCAATAGCTAACAAAAAAGTATTAATTATTTGTTTTAATAGAACATTAAAAAGATATATAAGAGACCAAATAAATAAAACATGCAAAGATTTTGAATGGAAATTTATAGAATATAATCATTTTCATGAATTTATTAAATTATATGTAGAAGAAAATGGATTAGAAGTAAAAAAATATGGCAATAATTTTGATTTATATGAATGTGCTTTAATAGAGCAGGTTTTAAAACTTCAAGAAAAAAAATCAAATTCGAAAAATAGAAAATACGATGCAATATTAATAGATGAAGCACAAGATTTTAAAAAAGAATGGTTTGATATTTTGCTTTATTTTTTAGATGAAAATAGTGAAGTTTTATTAGCAGCTGATGATAGACAAAATTTATATAACAGAAGTGTATCATGGATTGAAGAAAGTATGGGTGGATATAAATACAAATTTAAAGGCGCTTGGGCTGTTTTAAAAGAAGTGAAAAGATCTACCCGTTTGCCAAGTTTAATTCACAAGACTAATCTATTTTTTGAAACATTCTTAAAGGATTATTTAGAAAATCATCCTGATAAGAACTTTGGTGATTTTTTAAATTCAGAAATTATCATAAATGAAAATACTTTAGATTTGTATTCGTTGGTTTGGGAGAATATTGAAGAAAAAGATCTGTATGATAAAATTTTATATTATTGTAGGTTTTTCATAAATGAGAAATATAAACTAAAAGATATAAGCATTTTAGTACCCAATAAAAATATAGGGCATAGCATGATGTGTTTTTTAGTTAAAAACAATATAAACATTGAACATATGTTTGATAATAAAGATGATTTCTCGTTAGAAAGTGATGCTGTGACAATATCCACCATAAATAGTTTTAAAGGTATGGAAAACAAAGTAATTATTTATGTTAGTGAAAATAAAAGTAGTATTTGTAATGACTTTAGAACCTATGTTGCATTAACAAGAGCTAAAGAAGCTTTAGTGGTATTAAATAACAATAAAAAATATTTAGAATATTCTAAAGAATGGATGTAGCATAATTTACAGCCATTCTCAATTGTTTTAAATTTCTAAAGTTTTTCTTGTATTATTTTTTATTTTTCAACCCTAGTATGATAATTTAATCTTTTATAATATTACCTTTTTTGTCAATATATACCCATTTTCCGTTTAGTTTAACTTTTGCTATTCCGCCTCTAAAATACCGTATATCGTCAAATTGAGGTTCTATTGCAATTTTTCCACTTGTATCAATAAAACCCCATTTATCATTTAGTTTAACACCAGCCAAACTTTCACTAAAACTCCACACACCATCAAAATTAAGTTTTATTATCAACTTTCCGCTTTTGTCTATAAAACCCCATTTATTATTCAGTTTAATTGCTGCTAAACCTTCACTAAAATATCCTATACCATCAAATTGAGGTTCTATTGCAATTTTTCCACTTGTATCAATAAAACCCCATTTACCATTCAGTTTAACACCAGTCAAACCTTCATTAAAACCCCACGTATAATCAAATGCATTTTCAACTAAAATTTTATTATTTTCATCGACTAAATTCCATTGATTATTATCTTTGATAGCTCTTAGATCCTTATGTTTGTGTATATAAGCACCTATACAAGCTTTCCTATCTCCCTTGTCGCATTTTTCTTTGTAGATAGCTTGGAGTATTTTACAACTTGCTTCATCGCTGTGGCATTTACTTTCAAGTTCGCTTATGTAAATTCGGCTATATTTTCCACCGTAAAAATACTGATACACACTAGCTAAAGCTATCAAAAACAAAATCATCACACTAGCTATGATTTTACTTTTGTGTTTTGTGATGAATTCTTTTCTTTGTTTGAGTTTCTTTTCTCTTTCTTCTTGGGCTATTTTTATCTCTTCTTCGATTTTCTTTTTTCTTTCTTCTTCTAATTTTTTTAATTCTTCTTGTCTTTGTCTTTCTTTTTCTAGTTTTTCTTTTGCTTGTGGATCATATAGTTCATTACTTCCACATTCTTTACAAAATTTAGCTACATCTAAATTTTTCATATTGCAATGTTTGCAAATAAGCATCATTCACCCCTTGCTTGTTTTATGATTTCATAGGCTAGGTTGATCTTTTTCATCATCTCTTGAGCTATCTTTAAAAGTTCAGGTGGAAGCTCTTTAGAATGAAGATTATCATAGTGGTATTCTTTAGCTAGTTTTCTATAATTTTTCTTTATACTTTCAAAATCATCATTTGGATGAGAATTTAAAATTTCATAGGCTTGTTCTAGGGTGATTTTTATTTCATCTTGGTGTTTTTCTTGTTTTTGCTGAGTGTTTTCATGTGTGAAATTATAAATTTGCTCATATCTTATTTTTATTTCCCTAAAGCTTATGAGGTTTAATCCAAGTCCTATGATGATATTTTCCATTAAGGTGTTTTCATTTGCACTCATTTGTTTATCATAATATATTAGATCAAGCAATAAACATATAAGAAAATCTGCTTCTTTCTTGCTTATGCGTATGTTAGAGCAAAGCTCACTAATGCTTCTGCCTTGACTTTTCTCATACTCAAAAATACTTGCATAAGTATTTCTAAAGCCACTATACTCTTTAGTATAAAACATTTCTATCCTATCAAGCAAAGAAGATATAAATTTAGATAAATCTTGAGTAATGATTTTATTATCTACTTTGGCAACTTTTGCTAAAAAAGCAACCATGATAGCAGGATTTTTACTATAAATAAAATCAAATTTTTGTCTTGCGGCATGGTATAATTCTTTTCCGCAAAATATACAAAATTTAGCGTCTTTATCAGGATTAAATTCTGAGCAATGCTTACAAATTCTATATTCTTGAACTTTAAATTTTAAAGAAAACAAAATAAAACCTTATTTTTAATACAATAGAAAGTTATTTTATAAAGAACTTACTTAAAAAGTGCTATTTTACTTTTATCTGCAAGAATTAATCAAAATATTTAAACTTTAAGTATTCTTAAATTAAGTATTAATTAAGCTAAAATAATTATAATCTCATTTTTAAAAAAATTTTTGGCAAAGGTAAGATGATGACAAAGATAACAAAGCCAAACGAAGTAAAACGTGAATGGATCGTTTTAGACGCTGAAGGAAAGCGTTTTGGTCGTCTTTTAACAGAAGTAGCGACTATTTTAAGAGGTAAAAATAAACCTTGCTATACTCCAAATGTTGATTGTGGAGATTATGTAATCATTATCAATGCTTCTAAAGCAGTTTTCACAGGTGCAAATAAAGCAGAAGATAAACTATATCACAGACATTCAGGGTATTTTGGAAGCGTAAAAAGTGAAAAATTTGGTGATTTATTAGAAAAAAATCCAGTTAAATTATATAAATTAGCAGTTCGTGGTATGCTACCTAAAACAAACCTAGGTAGAGCTATGCTTAAAAAATTAAAAATTTATGCAGGTAGCGAACATCCTCATACTGCTCAAATTGCTAATAAAGGAAAATAATCATGGCAACAACATACGCAACAGGTAAAAGAAAAACCGCTGTAGCTAAAGTTTGGGTAAAAGCTGGTAGTGGTAAAATCATCGTTAATGGTATGGATTTAAACACTTGGCTTGGCGGACATGAAGCTATAAAATTAAAAGTAGTTCAGCCTTTATTAGTAACTAAACAAGAAACTTCTATGGACATTAAAGCAACAACTTTAGGTGGTGGTTACAGTGCTCAAGCTGAAGCTTTAAGACATGGTATTTCAAGAGCTTTAGCTGCTATGGATGCAGATTTTAGAGCATTATTAAAACCAAAAGGACTTCTTACTAGAGATAGTAGAACTGTTGAGCGTAAAAAATACGGTCGCAGAAAAGCAAGAAGAAGCCCACAATTCTCTAAACGCTAATATTTTTTGGATCCATTTTGGATCCATTTTCTCTATTTTTTTAAAAAAAATCATATTTTTTTCATATATTTTTATTTTATTTAAAATCAAAGGATTTTTTGTTTAGAATAAATATTTATAATTCCAAGGTCCGATCAGGGAAACCTCCTTTTTGTAGTAAATTTAAGCCCCTTACCCAAAGGGGCTTATTTTATTTTAATCTTCTTTTTTATATAATCGCTCAATTTATTTTATAAGGATTGTTATGAAAAAAATTATAAGCTTAGTTAGTTTAGCTAGTGTTTTATTTGCTTTTGATGCTAGCAAAATAGAAATAACCCCGACCTTTAACTATACAACACCAGAAGGAAATTTAGATCTTAAAAATTATGGTGGAGTTGGCTTAAGATTTGGCTATCACTATGATGATTTATGGATAGATCAAGCTGAACTTGGTTTAGAGTATTATGATAATGCAAAATATAATAATCCAAATGATAATACACATACAAATACTAGTGTTTCGAGATTTTATGTGAATGCTATTAAAGGAATTGATTTAGCTAATCATGTGTATTTATATGGATTATTAGGAACAGGTTATGAGTATTTAAGTCATGGGGCTTATGAAAATAAAAGTGGTATGTTTGCTCAATATGGTGCGGGTTTTAAATTCGCACTTGGAGAAGATTTAGCTTTAAGACTTGAAGCAAGAGATCAAATTAAATTCAACAATGGCGAACATAATTTAATTTCTAGTGTTGGTTTAAGTTTTTATTTTGGCAATAAAGCTCCAAAAACTCCTAATGTTGAAACAAAACAAATTGAAGAAAAGCCACAAGTAAAACAAATCGATAAAACATGTTCAGAACCAAGAAAAGGTGCTTTGCTTGATCATATAGGTTGTGAAAAAACAATAGCCCTTGAGGGACATTTTGGTTTTGATCAGACTAATATAAATCCAGAATTTGCTCAAAAAATTCAAGAAGTGGGTAAGATCTTAGAAGAAAATCCTCAATACTATACTATTTTAGAAGGCCATACAGATAGTACAGGTCCTAAGGCTTATAATCAAAAATTATCATTAGAGCGTGCTAATGCCGTAGCGAAGGAACTTGAAAAAACAGGTGTTGCTAAAGAAAAAATTGTAACTAAAGGCTATGGTTTTGAAAAGCCAAAAGCAAGCAATGATACCAAAGAAGGTCGTGCGCAAAATAGACGCGTTGAAGCAAAATTTTTTATTAAAGAATAAACTTTGCTAAAAAAGACAATTTTATTTGATTTAGATGGCACTTTGATAGATTCTACAAGTGCCATTTTAGATGGATTTGATGCTGCTTTTAAAGCTTTTAATGAGCCTTTAAGAGATCATGAAGCTATTAAGGCTTTGATAGGTTTTCCTTTGGATGTAGCTTTTGAAAAGCTTGGTGTGACAAAAGAGAAAACAAGTGAATATATTAATGCTTATAGAAATGTATATCAAAAAATCTATATAGAACAAACTTCTTTACTTCCTTTTGCAAAAGAAAGTGTATATGAGGCTAGTTTATTTGCTGATTTAGCTGTTGTTACGACTAAAAGTTCTAAATTTTCTAAACCTTTACTTGATCATTTAGGTATAGGAGAGCATTTTAAAGTTATTATAGGTAGAGACGATGTAACTTGTCCAAAGCCAGATGCTGAGCCTATTTTATTAGCTTTGAAGAAACTTTCTAAAAACAAAGAAAATGCTTTTATGGTAGGTGATACTCATTTAGATATAAAAGCTGCTCAAAATGCCAATATTATTCCTGTGGCTGTAAGTAGTGGTTATGAAAGTAAAGAAAGTTTAGCTAAATTTGAAATTCCGCTTTTTAAAAATACCTATGAAGCCATAAAATATATAAGAAATATCCGATAATTTCCCATTTAAACTCTATACCTATAAATAATAAAAAATTTTTATTATTGTTTAAGACAATTAAAGATAAAGTAGTTATTGACTTTAAGTAATTATTTAATTATAAGGATAGATTAAATGAGTAAAATAATGAAAACGATGGATGGTAATGAAGCAGCAGCTTACGCTGCTTATGCATTTACAGAGGTTGCTGGAATTTATCCTATCACTCCAAGCTCTCCTATGGCTGATTATACTGACATATGGGCTTCTCAAGGCAAAAAAAATCTTTTTGGAGTGCCAGTTAAAGTTGTAGAAATGCAAAGTGAAGCAGGTGCAGCAGGGACAGTTCATGGGTCTTTGCAAGCAGGTTCTTTAACCACGACTTATACCGCTTCTCAAGGACTTTTGTTAAAAATACCAAATATGTATAAAATTGCAGGTCAACTTTTACCTGGAGTAATTCATGTGGCAGCTAGAGCTTTAGCATCTCAAGCGCTATCTATTTTTGGAGATCATCAAGATATTTATGCTGCAAGACAAACAGGTTTTGCTATGCTTTGTTCGCATTCTGTGCAAGAAAGTATGGATTTAGCAGGTGTTGCACACCTAGCAGCTATCAAAAGTAGAGTGCCTTTTATGCATTTTTTTGATGGTTTTAGAACCTCTCATGAAATCCAAAAAATTGAAGTAATGGATTATGCACATTTTGATCGCTTATTGGATCGTAAGGCTTTATTGGAATTTAGAAATTCCTGTCTAAATCCAGAAAATCCAAAAACAAGAGGTACGGCTCAAAATGATGATATTTATTTTCAAACAAGAGAGTTGGCAAATAAATATTATGAAGCTGTTCCTGATATTGTTAATGAATATATGCAAGAAATTTCAAAAATTACAGGAAGAGAATACAGACCTTTTGTGTATTATGGGGATAAAAATGCAACGCGTGTTGTTGTAGCAATGGGTTCAGTGACTGAAGCTTTAAAAGAAGTTGTAGATTATTTGAGTAGCAAAGGTGAAAAAGTAGGGGTTTTAAAAGTTCATTTATATAGACCATTTAGTTTAAAATATTTATTTGATGTAATGCCTCAAAGTGTTGAAAAAATTGCTGTTTTAGATAGAACTAAAGAGCCAGGAAGTTTAGGCGAGCCACTTTATTTGGATTTAAAAAGTGCATATTATGGAAAAGAAAAAGCACCTTTAATCGTTGGTGGTAGATATGGACTTTCTTCAAAAGATGTGGATCCTGCTCAGTTAATAGCAGTTTTTGAAAATCTAAATCAAGCAAATCCAAAAGATGGTTTCACCATAGGAATTGATGATGATGTAACCTTTACCTCATTGCCTGTGGGAGAGAAAATTTCTTTGGGTGATGAAAGTACTATAGAGTGTTTATTTTATGGACTTGGTGCCGATGGCACTGTAGGTGCAAATAAAAACTCTATTAAAATTATAGGAGATAAAACAGATTTTTACGCGCAAGCTTATTTTGCTTATGATTCTAAAAAATCAGGTGGTTACACAAGAAGCCATTTAAGATTTTCTAAAAAACCTATTACTTCAACTTATTTAGTTTCTACACCACATTTCGTAGCATGCTCAGTGGCTGCGTATTTAGAAATTTATGATGTTTTAGCAGGTATTAGAAAAGGAGGAACCTTCCTTTTAAATAGTATTTGGAGTGTGCAAGAAACTATTGAAAAAATTCCAAATGCAGTAAAAAGAGTTTTAGCACAAAAAGAAATTAATTTTTATATCATTAATGCTACAAAACTTGCTAGAGAGATAGGACTAGGTAGTAGAACAAACACGATTATGCAATCAGCATTTTTCAAACTTGCTAATATCATTCCTTTTGAAGATGCGCAAAAATATATGAAAGAATTAGCTTATAAATCATATAGTAAAAAAGGTGATGCTATAGTTGAAATGAATTATAAAGCTATTGATGTAGGTGCAGATGGACTTGTAAAAGTTGATATTGATCCTTCTTGGGTAAATTTAGCTAATGAAGCAAAAGAAGAAACTATAGCTTATAAAGGCACTGAATTTGTTGAAAAAATCGCAAAACCTATGAATGCAGCTAAGGGCGATGATTTACCAGTTTCGGCATTTTTGGGCTATGAAGATGGTAGTTTTGAGCATGGTACTACTGAGTATGAAAAAAGAGGCGTTGGTGTTATGGTGCCAAGATGGATAGAAACTAATTGTATTCAGTGTAATCAATGTGCTTCAGTATGCCCTCATGCAGTTATCAGACCTTTCTTGATTGATGAAGAAGAATTAAACAATGCTCCAGCAGGTGTAAAAGAGCACAGCTTAAATGCAAAAGGCGTGAAAGAGCAAAAATTAAATTTCAAAATTCAAGTTTCGCCGCTTGATTGTACAGGTTGTGAGCTTTGTGTGCATGAGTGTCCTACCAAAGAAAAATCTTTAGTGATGGTACCACTAGGTGAAGAGCTTGATCATGGTGAGCAAGAAAATGCAGATTATTTATTCAAAAAAGTAAGTTATAAAGATAATATTTTAAATAGAGAAAATACCAAAGGCATCCAATTTGCTCAACCTTTATTTGAATTTCATGGAGCATGTCCAGGGTGTGGAGAAACTCCTTATATTACTTTAATTACTAGATTATTTGGTGAAAGAATGATTGTTGCTAATGCAACTGGTTGTAGTTCTATTTATGGTGGCTCAGCTCCTTCAACTCCATATAGAAAAAGCAATAAAAATGGTCATGGACCTGCTTGGGGTAATTCTTTATTTGAAGATAATGCTGAATTTGGTCTTGGTATGAAAATAGCAACTGAAACTACAAGACATAAAATAGAACACATAATGAATGAAAGTATGCAAGAAGTACCTAACGCACTTTCTGCATTATATAAAGAGTGGATTGCAAATAAAGAAGATTCTAAAGTTTCTTTGGAATTAAGAGATAAATTAGTTCCATTGTTAGAAGAAAATAAGCAAATCAAAGCAGTTAATGATATTTTAGAACTTAAAAGCTATTTAAGTAAAAAATCACATTGGATTTTTGGTGGCGATGGCTGGGCTTATGATATAGGTTATGGTGGACTTGATCATGTTTTGGCAAGCGGTGAGAATGTAAATATTTTAGTGCTTGATACTGAAGTGTATTCTAACACAGGCGGTCAGAGCTCAAAATCTTCAAGAACGGGTTCAGTAGCACAGTTTGCTGCAGCAGGTAAGCCAGTACAGAAAAAAGATCTTGGTCAAATTGCTATGACTTATGGTTATATTTTTGTGGCTCAAGTAAATTCTAATGCAAATTATGCACAATTGTTAAAAGCTGTAATGGCGGCAGAAGCTTATGATGGACCTTCTTTGATTATTGCTTATTCTCCTTGTATAGCTCATGGTATTAAAGGTGGACTTGGAAATTCAGGAAATCAAGCAGAGTTAGCTACAAAATGTGGATATTGGCCAACTTATATTTATGATCCGCGTTTAGAAGCTGAAGGTAAAAATCCTTTAACAATTTCTTCAAAAGAACCTGATTGGGATTTATATGAAAGCTTTTTAATGAATGAAGTTCGTTATAATTCTTTGAAAAAATCAAATCCTGAGCAAGCAAAAGAATTATTTGAAAAAAATAAAGCAGAGGCACAACGTCGTTACAG
This sequence comes from Campylobacter sp. CNRCH_2016_3089, assembly GCF_025772505.1. Taxonomy (NCBI): domain Bacteria; kingdom Pseudomonadati; phylum Campylobacterota; class Epsilonproteobacteria; order Campylobacterales; family Campylobacteraceae; genus Campylobacter; species Campylobacter sp. CNRCH_2016_3089. The sequence continues at coordinate 42,523 of NZ_JAKMSF010000002.1, read as the reverse complement.
ACAGCTTAAGCGTTTAGCAAGTGCTGATTTTAGCAATGAAAATTAATTTTGTTTCGAATTTTTTTTCTTGTTTTATGGGTAATTAATGCTTTTGGTGTTAATTATCCATTTTTAAATCAAAATTGTTATGTTGATAATTTAATTTCAATTCAAGATCCTTTTTTTAAAAAGACTACAAATATAAAATCTAATTTTTCTTTGCAAGCTATTGTTTCAAATAAGATTAAGATTAATGATAAGTGGTATGCTTTAAACGATTATATTGATGGTTTTAAAATAGTTGAAATTAGAAATTCTCAAGTTGTATTAAAAAAGGAAGAAAAAATAATGGTTGTAAATTTGTATGAAAAAAATAGTATTTTTATGTATTAATTTTTTGTTTTTTACAAATGTATTTGCCATGCAGTGTAATCAGCATTTTTTTAATATAAGAGTAGAAAACAAAACTTCTTTGCTTGAAATTTTAAATGAACTCGGAAGAGAGTGTGATTTTAGTATTATTATCAAAGATATTTTTGCTCAAGAAAAATTAATGCATGCTCAAAATTATTTACATATAAAGAAAATGTCTTTAAGAGAGATTTTTAAGCTTTTATTGGTGGAAAACAATCTTGCTTATGAATACGATAAAAATGCTTTAAAAATTTATGGAAAACAAGTTGAAACTTTTAAAGTGCATTATATAAGTTCTATTAGAGAAGGACAAAGTATTACTAAAGCTTCAGTGGATTCTAGACCAAAACAAGGAGATTATGATAATTATAAGGAAGTAGATAATTTAGTTATTAGTACTGATAAATTTGATTTTTGGGAGAAAATTTCAGAAGAAATTCAAGCTTTGTTGGATGAAAATACAACTAAACCTATTGTCAATACTAATGCAGGAATTATTACTTTAAATGCAACTCCATATGAACTTGCAAGAGTTGGAAAATATTTAGATGACTTAAATAAAAGACTTAAAAAACAAGTTTTAATTGATGTAAGTATTGTTGCTGTGCATTTAAACAAAAATCATTCAAGTGGAATTAATTGGCAAGAACTTGCTTTTAAACTTAATGGTGATGATAATGATTTTATAATTAATAAAGATGGTGTTAGAAATATTAACTTAAAAGCAAATATTGAAACTAAAGCTATTTTAAATTTATTACAAGAAAATGGTAAAACAACTATACTTTCTAACCCAAAACTTATGGCTTTAAACAATCAGCAAGCTATTATTTCTATAGGCGATACAATAAATTATCAAGTAAAAGAAAGTTCTAAAGGAACAGAAAATGGTACAGTAGTTAGTGAAATATATAATAATTATTCTATTTTTGTAGGAATTTTACTTAATATATTGCCTGAGATTTCAGATGATCATAAAATTATGCTTAGGATTAATCCAAGCTTGAGTGATTTTAAATATAGTTTTGATAATCATAGACAAAGCAAACCAAGAAATATAGCGCCAGATACTATACAAAAAAAGCTTTCTACTGTAGTTGAGGTTGATGATGGACAAACTTTAATTTTAGGCGGATTGATTAGTAAAAATACCATTAATAATCATAATGAAATAAGCATTTTATCTAAAATTCCACTTTTTGGAGCTTTATTTCAAGGAAAACAAAATTATGAAGATATTAGCGAAATAGTTTTTATTATCAAACCAAGTTTAGTAAAAACTAATAATAAAATTTTAAGTTTAAAAGACCTAGGTTTTCAGCATGAAGATGATATGTTTTAAAATCTTAATATGTTTTTCTTTTTTAAATGCTATAGAAATTCAAAACAATAGTTTCGATCAAAACATATTTTATGAAAAATTCATTAATCAACCAAACTATGAAAATGCTTTAAATTTAGCAAAATATTTTTATCAAAATAAAGAATACAAACAAGCAGTTTTTTGGGCTATAGAAGCTAATGATTTTGATTTATTGCAAAAAGAAGCTTGGCTTGTTTTTATTAATGCTAAAATAAAACTCGGAAGATATGAAGATGCTTTAATAGCTAAAAAAGAATACGAAAAGCTTTTGGAGATTTATTTTGAGTGATACACATCAAAAATTAAAAAACTTAAGTGAGTATTCTTTAAAAGAAATTGCTTCTCAATATAAAATGGAATTTTTAAATTTAAATCAAACTTTTGATTTTGAAAAATATCTTCACATTTTGCCTTTTTCTTTAATAGAACAACATGATATTTTTTGTTTTTATGAAGATGATGAAAAAATCCATATAGCTTCCTTTAAACCATTAGAAGAGAATGTTTTGGAAAAAATACAAAATTTATATCGTTTTAAAACTATCAAGATTTTTCTTTGTGTTTTTACACAATTTGAATTTTTGCTAGAAAGAGTTAAATTTTTAATTAAATTTCAAAATCATCTTAATAGATTAGAGCTTAGTTTGAAAAGTGATGAAAATAAAGATGAATTTTTATTAGAGCAGTTTTTGAATTTAATTTTAACTTATGCTTGTTTTTTAAGAGCAAGTGATATCCATTTAGAGCCTTTAGAAAATGAAGTATATATAAGATTTAGAATAGATGGGGAGTTAAAATATATATATAGTTTTGATGCAAAATCATACCAAGCCTTATTGTTGCATGTAAAAATTATTGCTTTGCTTAATGTAGCTGAACAAAGACAAGCTCAAGATGGGAGTTTTTCTAAAATCATTTTAGAACAAAAATATGATTTTAGAGTTTCAATTATGCCTTTATTATTTGGACAAAGCGTAGTGTTTAGAATTTTAAAACAAGATGGATATGTTTTAAAACTTGATAAACTTTTTATCAAAGAAGAAAATTTAATTCAGCTGAAAAAACACACGAATGCACCTTATGGTCTGATTTTGTTTTGTGGGCCAACAGGGAGTGGTAAAAGTACTTTTATGCATGCTATTTTAAATGAAATTGAACAAAGTAAAAAAATCATCACTCTAGAAGATCCTATAGAATATAAACTTAAATATGCTCAACAAATTCTTTTAAATTCTAAAGCCGGATTTGATTTTCACAAAGCTTTAAGAGCAGTTTTAAGACACGATCCTGATGTGATTATGATAGGTGAAATTAGAGATGAGGATAGTTTGGATATAGTTTTAAAAGCTTCTTTAAGCGGACATTTAGTTTTAAGTACCCTACACACTAATGGCGCTATAGAAGCTATTTTTAGAATGAAGCATATGGGTGCAAGAGAATACTTAATAGCTCATTCTCTTAATTTAATTATAGCTCAACGATTAGTAAGAAAACTATGTGAATGTAAAGAACCTAACAAGGAAAAATTTTACTTTCAAAATCAAGTTTTTGAAGGAAAATTTTACAAAGCAAAAGGTTGTGTTGAGTGTATGTATAGTGGATATAAAGGGCGTTTGATGGTAGCTGAATTTTTGTTTTTAGATCATAATTTAAAAAATATGATAGAAAATAATGCAAATTATGAAAATATTTTAACATACGCTTTAAAAAAAGGTTTTTTGACTTTAGGTATGGATGCTTTAGAAAAGGCAAAACTTGGCTTAACAAGTATAGATGAGTTAAGAAAGATTAGTTTTTGAAAAAATTTGTTATTTTTTATGTATTAAATAAAGAGCAAAAACAATATATAATAAGGGCTAGAAATTTATATGAAGCTAGAAATTTTGCGTTAAAGTCATTTGTAAATATTATTAGTGTTGAAGAATATTTCAAACCGATAAAACATAAAATCAAAGAAGAAGAGCTTATTTTCATTCTTAAGGATTTAAATATGATCTTAAAGGCAGGATTAAGCTTACAGGAAGCAATTTTAGAATTTTTAAAATCAAGCTATGAAAAACAAAATATTAAAATTTTTAATACAATTTATAATAAACTCAATAATGGAAGTTCTTATAATGAAGCCTTTAAAGATATTTTAAATTCTAGAGAATGTGCTATTTTAAAAATTTGTGATGGCAGAGAAGATTTACATAAGGCTCTTGATATTATTATTAGTTTAAAAGAAAAAAATCTTTATAGTTTTAAGCAGTTAAAAAAGGCTATAGCTTACCCACTTTTCGTTTTTATGTGTATTATTTTTGCTTTTTTTATTCTTATAACTTTAGTTTTGCCTGAATTTAAAACTTTATTTTTACAACTTGAATTGGATTTGCCAAAAATCACTCAAATTCTTTTTATTATAGCTGATTTTTTTAGTCATTTTTACATGATTATTTTATTAAATATAGGATTTTTTATAATACTTACTTATTTTTTTAGGAAGTCTTTGTTTTTTCATAAAATTCTTTTTTATTTTCCCATTTTTGGAAAAATAATATTTTATCAAGATAAATTTTGCTTTTTCTTAATTTTTTCATATTTATTAAAAGCAGGGGTGGATATAAAAAGAGCTTTTAAACTTGCTTGTGAAGGTATAGAAAATCAATTCTTTAAAAACAAAATGTTTATTATAAAGACTTCATTTGAATCAGGACTTGATTTAGCTCAGGCTTTTTCTAACACAAAGCTTTTTGAGTCTTTTGTGATAAGAATGTTAAATTTAGCTTTAAAAAGTTCTAAATTAGATGAAAGCACTTATGAGCTTGCTTTGTTTTATGAGTATAAAAAAGAAAATTATACTCAAAAGCTTTTGAGTGTTTTGGAGCCTTTGATGACAATTTTTATGGCGAGTTTGATTTTAGTTTTAGCCTTGGGTGTATTTTTACCTATGTGGCAAATTAGTCAAGAAATTTAAGCAAGATAATCATAAGCAACCTTAGCTATAGTTAAAGCAACCATAATCAAAAAGAGTTTTTTGATAAAAGTTCCTTGCGTTTTTAAGACTAGTTTTGATCCTATAAAAGCACCTAAAATTTGGCCTATACCCATTAAAATACCAACTTTCCAAAGCACCTCATAAGAGTATAAAAATACCCCTAAAGCTACTATATTACTAGTAAAATTTAAGATTTTAGTATTAATGCTTGCATTTTTCATGCTAAAACCAAGAAATATCACGCAAGCAAAAATCCAAAAAGATCCAGTACCAGGTCCTAAAAAACCATCATAAAAACCAAGTAGCAAGCCAAAGATAATTTGAAAGCTTGTAGTGCTCATTTTAGCTTTATTATGTACATGGCCTAAATCAGGCTTGAAAATAGTGTAAAAAAAGATTAAAACAAGGCAAATTAATACAATGATTTTAACAGCATTTTGATCTATTAGTAAGACTGCATAAGTTCCAATGGCAGCACCAATAGCAGTAAATAAAATTCCCAAGGCTATCTTTTCTATATGCATAGATTTTCTATAAGCTAAAACCGCAGTGAGTGATCCAAAGGTGCTTTGAAGTTTATTAGTAGCTAGGGCTAAATGAGGAGGAATACCACAAGCAAATAAAGCAGGTATGGTAATAAGCCCACCACCACCTACAATCGCATCAACACAACCTGCAAAAGCAGCAACAAAGAATAAAATCACATAATAAGTTAATTCAAGCTCCATAAGCTTTCCTTGTTTTGTCCGATTCTATATAGAGCAAAATCATATTTTATAGGATCAGTAGGATCGAATTTTTTAAGACTTTGCGTAAGTTCTAAAACACTTTTAAAATCATAAATCTTACGCTTTAAAAGCTTAAGTTTTAATGAAACTTTATGAGTATGAGTATCTAAGGGTATGAGTAAATCTTTTTTGTCTATATTTTTAAACAAACCTAAATCTAATTCATCTTTTCTTACCATCCACCTAAGATACATATTGTATCTTTTTAAAGGACCTTTTGGAATGTTAAATTCTTTTGAAAAGAAAAATTCATAACCATAACTTTTATAAGGATTAAGCTTGTAAATTGTTTCTATGAAAGCTTTTATTGCTTGTGTTATGTTTTGCTCTTTTTGATAAGTTTTGGTAAAAATATTTTCTATACTATCTTCATTTTTTAAGCGCTTGAGTGTGATGAAAATTTGAGCTATATCTTGAGAGTTTTGAAAGCGGTATTTTAGATTTTTGCATTCTTTTTTAATAATCTCATCGTTTCTTTCAAGCAAGGAAAAATCAAGTTTATTTAAAAAATTTACAATATTTTTAGCATTCCCATAGGCAAATAAAGCACAAAGCAAGGCTATATTTTCATCTTTATAAACACTTGCAATTTGCAAAGGATCAGGATGAGAAAAAAGCTCTTTTTGAGTGTTTTTGCTTAAAATTGCTTCATCTAAAAGAGCTTTAATTTGCATTAAGATTTTAAACCAAGTAAGGTTTCAAGCATTTGATCAACGGTAGTTACGATTTTAGCTGCAGCGCCATAACTTGCTTGATATTGTATGAGTGCTGCTAATTCTTCATTGGTATTTACACCACTTTTTGATTGGTATTCTGCATAAGCTGTATTAAATACCGTCATATTAGTCGCATGCGCAAAGCCATTGCTTTCAGCATCTGAAGCAATTTGGCCTGTAAATTTTCTATAATATCCATCCAAAGTCATAGTATCTACTGTACCATCTTTATTATAAAAATTTACTTTTTGATTTTGAAGTTGCAACATAGCATTAGCTACATCGTTATTTCCATCAACTCCGTTTGAACTAGCTTTTAAGCTATTTGGATCATTTCTAATGCTTGAATTTACATTAATGCTACTTGCATCTTGACCATTAAAAAATGAAGATACATTTAAAGCGCCTGGGAAATTTGTGCCATTGTCTTTAAAAGCTATTTTATAACCTTTTTTTAAGCCATTGATTTGGAAATTTCCACTATCACTTTTTCCATCATAATGATAAAAGGCTTGAAAATAATCATTTAAATCATTACCGCTAACACCATCTTTGTTATCATCAATATCTGCATTGATTTGTTTAATAACATCTTCTATAGTGGTATTGACATCTATTTTTATAGTTCTAGTAGCTACTGCCTTACCTTCTTCATCATAAACTGTGATGTCAAAGCTTCCTGCTTGGATGTTTTTATCATAACTCATTAAAGAAGTATCAGATTTTAAACCTTTTAAATCATCTGAATTTACTTTATCGGTTGCTGCTTGAGCATAGACATTATTAGTTTGAGTTATGAGTGTTTTTGTAAAGGTATTGAGCATATCTTTATACTCTTGTAATTTTCCATCGCTGTAAGTATCATGATTGCCATCATAATTTCTACCTCTAAGATCAAGTTGAGCACCAAGCTGTCCGCCTGAAATTTTGCTTGTTAAATCATAGCGGTTTTCATCATTTACTTCATAATAAATTTGATAAAAACCATTAGGGTTGTTATTATCTAATTTTAAAGGGTGAAAGCTAGAGCCATTTACTATACTAAAACCTTGAATACTTAAATCATAATATCTTCCAGAATCAGTCATGGTAGATTCTAAAGTACTATCTTGAGAGCTTGTTCCTTTCCAAGCAACAGCATTAACTAACTTTGAAAGTCTAAGTTCAAGTTCATCTCTTTTGTCTCTTAGTTGATTTGCATTATCGGTAGGTAAAACTTCTTCATTTTCAAGTTGTTTATTAATATTTGCAATTTCTTGACCAATGTTATTAATCTCATCTACGGTTTGTTGAATTTGCTCATTAACGGTTTGTTGCATTTTGCTAAGATCTTGTAATGTTTTTTGTATGTTTTGAGCTAATGTGTTTGCACTATTAACAAGATCTATTTTACTTGCTCCATCGCTTGGGTTGGAAGCAAAGTTATTCCACGCATCATAGTAATTTTTATAATCTTGTAAAATACCAGTTCCTTGCATATCAGGAAATCTTTGACTTGCTTCTTGTAAAATTTGTCCTAAATAATTTGTATAGTTTTGTTGAGTAGTGGCGTTTTTTAGCTCATAATAAGAATGCTCATCATGCAATCTTTTAATAGTATCAATTTGCGTACCTGTTCCTAGGTGTAAGCCACCTCTATCAAGAGACATACCTGAACTTTGCACCGCTCTTTGTCTAGTATAAAATACTGCATTTGCATTAGAGATATTGTTACCTGTGGTATTGATTTGAAGTTCAGCAGCTCTTATACCACTAACCCCTGTATATAAACTATCAAAAATTCCCATGACTTAGCCTTTAAACATTGATCTTAAATAATGAATCTGGAATTGTCTTATTATCCCCATAAGCATTATTTGTTCCATTTTGTTCAAACATTGTGTTTAAAAGATTGTCGTAAAAATTTTTAATAATAAGAGCTAGCTTAGCATACTCTTTATTTTTTTGGTGCAAGGTATTTAAATTTTGCTTTAAAAGAGCAAGTTTTTCTTTATCTTCATCATCTAAAAGTTCGTCTAAACCCTTATTGTTTCCTTGATTGCTAAGTTCTACTAAAGCCTTATCAAGATTTTTTTTAGCAATTTGAAAATCATTTACAAGTTTAGTTTTTTCTTCTACGCTTTTGCTAACATGTTGGTGATTAGCAGCTTGAATTTGAGCTATATCTTCTAAAGTAAGATTGATGAGTTTTTCTAAAATAGAATTTGTTTTGTCTAAGTGTTGTTTAACCATTTTTTATCCTTTCTTAGGCACTAACCCAAAAAAGGATAAAAATTATAATAAAGAATCTACTATTGCTTTTGAAGTGGCTTGCAAGTCTATTTTATACTCGCCATTCTTTATTTGTGAAGCAATAAAAGATGCCTTATTTTCTTCTACCTTTTGAGTTTCTTTTGCCTTGTTATTTTCTTTGTTTTCTGTTTTATTTATATCGCTAGTAGCAACTTGAGCCACATAGCTTTGATGTATAGGGTTTATCATTTTAAGCCTCCAGTTCTATTGAAAAACTCTAAGAACCATATCGACACTTAAAAAAATAACTTAACGCCTTTCTTTTAAATAATCAAATAATAATTTTGAAAAACCTAAACCACCACTTAATGCTTTACTCATAGTATCATTATACATAGATGAATAAATTTCATCACTTGCATCTTTTCCAAATAAAGAATTTTCTTGTTTTAAAGAAATATCCAAAACACTTTTGATTAAGAAAGCTTCAAAAGCATCGGTTTGTTCTTTTAAAGCTTTATCTTCATCATTTAATGCTTGTATATGAGTTAAATCATTTTTAAAAGCACTATCTGCATAGTTTTTAGCAGCCTTATAGCTATTATTATGCTTGGTAATGTTTTCATAAAGCTCACTGCTGTAATTTTTGCTCGCTAAATAATTATCAACTCTCATCATATCACCTCTAATTCAGCACTGATTGCACCAGCTCTTTTTAGATTTTGCATAATAGCTATGATATCATTTGGTGCTGCTCCAAGTTTATTTAACATTCTAGCTATGTTTGCTACTGTTGTTTTATTGTTTGTGATTTTTAAAGTATTAGATACAGGGTCTAAAATACCACCATCTTTCATATCAATTTCATTTTGTCCTAAAGCCACGGTATTGTTTGGATCAATTTTTATAGTAATATCTTTATGAGTAATTAATATAGGTTCAACTTCTATATTTACTCCCGCAACGATAGTTCCTGTTCTTTCATCAATGATTACTTTGCTTTCTGGGGTATAAGCTATATCTTGTTCTAATACTCTTGCCATAAATTCAACATGAGAAAATTCTTCAGGTTTTGTTAATTTTATAGTTCTAGAATCTAAAGCTTTTGCTATATCTGCGTCAAAAATAGTATTTAAAACTCTTTCTATGTTATTAGCTGTTTTAAAATCTGCTTCTTTTAAGCTTAAAATCAAATCTTCACTTTGACTAAAGTTTTGTGGAATTTCTCTTTCTACTACAGCGCCATTAATAACATTTGCTGAGGTTGAGTGTGTTCCTGCTGCACCTGGTCTTGGGCTAAGTCCACCTATTGCTAAAGAACCTTGAGCTACTGCGTAAATCTCTCCATCAACTCCTTTTAGAGCCGTCATAAGTAAGGTTCCACCTTGTAAAGATTTTGCATCACCTAAAGAAGCCACACTTACATCAAGCTTATCCCCACTTCTTGCAAAAGCAGGAAGCTTTGCTGTTACCATTACTGCTGCTGTATTTTTTGATTTTATATCACCTGGGCTAACTTTTACATTCATACCCTGAAGCATATTTGAAATAGATTGTAGAGTAAATTCACTACTTGTACCATCTCCACTTCCGTTTAAGCCAACAACCAAACCATATCCTATAAGTTGGTTATCTCTAACACCTACTACATTAGTAAGTTCTTTAATAGTAGCTGCAAAAATGCTTAGATTTAATACCAAGCAAAATAGTAATATTCTCATCGATTCTTCCTTTAATCTATGCTATTTTCATAAAATTAAAGCAAAAAAAGTTCCAAATTTATATAAAGGAGTAAAAACTTAGAGTAGTTGAGCCAAATTTTTTTTCTTTAGTTTTTTCATAATCTTGTATTTTAGTTGGAGTTTTAAAAGTGCTGTGGTGTTCTATGATAATGATTTTTACATTTGAATTTTGTATATTTTCTATCAATTTTAAAGTTTTTTCATAAATATCAAAAAAACCTTCTCTAATATCAAATGGAGGATCAAGATATAAAATAATATCTTCTTTAGAATTTTGAATAATTTGAGGAGTTTTTTTAAAAGTATCATCATTAAAACAAAGGGTATTTTGATCAACACCAGAAGCGTTTTTTAAAGCTATTTCATAAGCCTTTTTATCTTTTTCTATGGCATAACTTTTTAAACAACCATTGCTTCTTGCTTCTAATGCCATCAAAGCACTTCCTCCAAAGGCCTCTATAAAAACCTTATCTTGTAAAGAAAAACGCAAAACATTAAAAACACATGATTTTACTATGCTTTTAGTGCTTCTTGTGGTATCTAGGCTAGGAAGTAAAATTTTTTTACCCTTATAAATTCCACTTTCTATGGTGGTGTAAATTTTTTGAGCTTGTTTTTTTGAGCTTGTTTTTTTATTCTCTTTGTAATTTTTTAAAAAATCTCTTACGCTTTGATATTCTTGTGTTTTATGCATTATTATTTTCTTCTTTGATAAGATTTTTTAACTCTGTTTTATAAAGATCAAATATTGCATCGATTTTTTCATGACTTTCTTGGCGTAGTTGTTCTAAAATGGCTTCACATTTTTGATTCATAATTTTTTTCTCACGCATTGCTATTTTATAGGCAATATTTTGCAAGCTTGCATTGAAATCATTTAAAGCACATAGCAACTCTTCTATGTTAAAAGGGTGAGTTAAGAAATTTGATTTTTTGTTGATGATAAATTGTGGCTTTTGTGTGTTGATTTTTTCATCACAGACTAAAAAATCACAATCTTTTTTTAAAACTAAAAAATCTTTTAAAGCAATTTCTAAAGTTTTTTCTAAAATTAAATCCTTGCATTCAAGAGCGATTTTCATTGACTAAACTCACTTTTAATTTGTGTTTTTTTAAAGTGTATGGTACTATACCTAGAGCTAAATTTGCAAGCTCTGCGAAACTTAAAATATAAAAATCTTCAAAATTTCTATTTGAAATTGCTTGTAATTCTTTAGAACACTTATCAAACATATAAAAAGAATAAAAATCTTCTACAACTAAAAAATCACAACCACTATCATAAGCATCTAAAATGATTGCTGCTGCACTTTTATAAGCTAATTGCGCATTTAAACTTAAGAACCCATAGCCACAACTCTTATATTTTCTTTCAAAATCAATTATATTTGCTTTAAGAATCTTAGCAAGTTCTAAAGAGCAATTAGCATGGGAAAATCCTTGATATACACCTATGTTAAATTTATCAAAAAAATATTTAATGTGTTCTGTTTTTAAGTATTTTAAAAAAAACTCTGGAGCGTATTTAATCTTATCGATTTTACTCATAATTTCATAAGAGCTATATTCGCAAGCTAAAATATTATTCTCACTCATCATTCTAGAATATTCATCTAAAATATCTTTAGGATCATAGTCAATAATAAAATAATTTTTACCCAAAGGTTTTTCACATAATGTGCTTTCAACACCGACTGTATCTAAGACATTTTTGATAATATCAAAATAACAAAATAAATCATTATTGCTATTGGTATAAATTTTATACATTTTAATTCCTTAAAAAATACTTCTTGCAAGACCTGATTTTACAAGCATAACTTTTAATTCTTTGATGTAAGATTCATAGTCAAGCTCATTAGATGAAATAAAATTTTTGAATTTAGTATGATAATAAATTCCTTTTTCTTCATCTGCTATCAATTTTAAAAATTGTGGAGTTTTTTCTGGATATTTAAGTAGCATTTTATAGGCAAATATAAAGAAACTATCTCCTAGATATTCAGGTAGAAATTCTCTTACTTCGCTTGTATAATATAAAAAATCATATTGCTTGTAAAGCTCTATATCATGTATGTCAATAAGTCCTTTAAAAAGTTCAAGTTTTTCTAAAAAATCACTCTTATCCATGATCAAGTCTTTAATAGCTCTTTTAGTATCGAGTGGTTCTATGATGAGTTCTTTTCCAAATCTTTCAATAATATTACTTAAATCTCTTCTTTGTCTAATGGTTACTTGATTAACTTTAATACAACTTTCTGGATTTTCTTCAAAATCAAAATATATATCATCTTTTTTAATCTGACTTAAAATATCATAAACACTTTTAAAATTTTTACTATCATAAACATATGGTTTATAATAAGCTAAATAATCACTATCTTTATCAAAACGAAAAATTCTTAAAGTTATTTGCATTTTTTATCCTTGGTATTATTTTTGATTATATACATTTTAAACTTATAAAAATTTGATTATTATATAAAATTAAAAGCTTTTTGTATAAAATATTCACATGGATAAAGAAAAATTTATTATAAATGCTTTTGCAAATTCTATCAACGGAGATGATGGAGCAATCATCGATGGATATTGTTATTCTAAAGATTTATTTTGTGAGGATGTGCATTTTAAACGCTCTTGGATGAGTTTAGAGCAAATTGGTGCAAAAGCTATGCTCGTTAATATTTCTGATGCAATTGCTATGAATGCTACACCAAAATACGCTCTTTTGGGGCTTTCTTTACCAAAATGTTTAGAAATGAAACAAGTTAAAGCTTTGCAAAAAGGCTTGCTAGATAGCGCAAAAGAATTTGGGGTGCAAATTATAGGCGGAGATACTATAGCAGATAGGAAAATTAATATTAGTATAACTATTATTTCTAAAGTGAATAAAAGGGCTATTTTTAGAAAAGGTTTAAAAAAGGGAGATTTGCTTGCTTTTAGTGGGAAATTAGGTGAGAGTTTAAAAGGTTTAAATATACTATTTCGCGGTGGAAAATTGCATTCTAAACATCGTTTTATAAAACCGAATTTAAGGCAGAAATTTTTTTATGATATAGCAAAAAAAGTCAGAGTAAGTATGGATATTTCAGATGGTTTAAATAAGGATCTATCGAGAATGCTCTTTATAAATCAACTTGGTATAAAATTTCTTAAAAAATTAGATAAATTTAGCTTAAATAGTGCAGAAGAGTATGAAATTTTATTTGCTTTTGATAAAAAACATAAAGTATTTATACAAAATATGGCTAAAAAACATAGAATTAAACTAAATATTTTTGCAAAAACAACAACAGGAAGGTATAAATTTTATGGAAGAGAACATCATTTTTAAGCCCTTATATACTTTAAAACACAGCCCGATAAATGTGTATTTTTCAAAAAATAGTAATGATTTTGTAGTAAGAGAAAAGCCTTTGTATGAATTTAGTGGTAAAGGTGAACATCTTATTTTACATATACAAAAAAAAGATCTAAGCACCAGTGAAGCTTTGAGAATTTTAAGTGAGCAAAGCGGTGTTAAAATGAGAGATTTTGGTTATAGTGGTTTAAAAGATAAACAAGGCTTAACTTTTCAATATATTTCTATGCCTAAAAAATTTGAAGAGGGCTTAAAAAATTTTAAACATGATAAGATGAAAATTTTAGAAAGTTTTTATCATGATAATAAACTTAGAATAGGGCATTTAAAAGGAAATTCATTTTTTATAAGATTAAAAAAAGTTTCAAAAGTAGATGCTTTAAAAATAGAACAAGCTTTCAAAAATATCCAAGAACAAGGTTTTGCTAATTATTTTGGATATCAGCGTTTTGGTAAATTTCAAGATAATTTTTTACAAGGACTAGAAATTTTAAAAGGTAAAAAAATCAAAAATAAAAAAATGCAAGAATTTTTAATTTCTGCCTTTCAAAGCGAACTTTTTAACAGATATTTGAGTAAAAGGGTGGAATTATCACATTTTATCAATGATTTTAGTGAAAAAGAAATAAAACAAATTTATGATTTAGATAAAGATGAAATCAAAAGTTTAAAAAATCAAAAGCAGTTTTTTAAGCTTTTAAAGGGTGAAGTTTTAGGGCATTATCCTTTTGGTAAATGCTTTGTATGTGAAGATTTGCCAAGTGAAGTAGAAAGATTTAATCAAAAAGATATTAGTTCTATGGGGCTTTTAATAGGCTCTAAAGCTTATGAAACAAATGAAGGTCTAGCTAAAAAATTAGAAGATGAGATTTTTTCTTTTGCATATGAGTTTAAAGATAAAATGCAAGGTTCAAGACGCTTTATGTGGTCTTATTTGCAAGATTGTAAAAGTCATTATGATGAAGAAAAAGCTCATTTTACTTTAGAATTTTTCTTGCAAAAAGGTTCATATGCTACAGTGATTTTAGAAGAGATTTTACATGCAGATATTTTTGATCAAACCTATAATACATAATTTTAAAAATTGATATTGAGTATCAGTTAAAATTTATCTTTTATAAATTATAATAACAATTATCATTTTTATAAAAGGAAAGCTCAATGTCAGTTTTGGTTATAGGTGCAGATGAAATTACTCCAATTAAGGCAGTTTTGACAAATTTAGGCGCAAAAAGTATAGAGCATTGGGATGCTAGAAATGAAAATAGGGTAAATAGAAAACCCATTCCACAAAATACTGAATGCATAGTTATGCTTACTAGTTTTTTAAATCACAACACCATGAAAAAAATTAAAACAGAGGCAAAAAAACGCAATATACCTTTGGTTTGCGCTAAACGCAGTGTGAGTTGTGTATATTGTGAATATTGTAAGGTTTTTGGTCTTGATCAAACTTATGAATGTACAAAGAAGGCATAACATGTTTGGTTTTAATAACAAAGAGGATTTGGTACCTAAAATATTTAGAGATTTAGAACAAGAAAATATTAATTTTATTTTTTTAAATTTGTATAATTCTTTGGTGGAAAATGATCTAAAAATACCTTATATTTATGCAAAAAAAGCTACTAGTTTAAGAAATATTTTTGAGTTAAAAATCCAAAATATGATCACAGAAAGGGTTTTGAAATTTAGTAAAGTAAAGCAATTTTGTCCATATTCTCATAAAATCATCAAAGCATATAAAGAAGGAAATTTAAATAAATTACAGCTTGAAGCAAAGATGCCAAAATATGCTTTAGCTAGATTAATACAAAATGTTTTTATGTCATCAAATTTTATCTTAGATCCACAGGCGGCTTTTGAGTCTTTTGTGTATGATAAAATTTGTAAAAGCAATGTAAAGGCTAGGGTAGATATTCAAGAAAATATCATTATTATCAATGATAAAATGGCTATTATGCCTTCTTTTTTTGAAGATAATAAAAAGGATATAAATTTAGCTTTGCAAATTATCAAAAAAAATGTTTTTGAAATATTTTATATTGTGTATCCAAGAAATAAAAATTTTACTCAACATAAAGAAATAAGACATAATTTATGTGAAAATAACAAAACTTTGCTAAAATTAGTTCCCTATACTATTAATAATCAAATTTTAAGGAGATGTTAAATGTCAGTAGCAGTAATTTATGGTAGCTCTATGGGAAATACCGAAGGTGCGGCAAATATGATCGCTCAAAAATTAGGAATTTCAGAAGTGTTAAATATTGCAGATATTAATGCAGAAAAAATCAATTCTTATGATAAATTAATCTGCGGAACTTCTACTTGGGGAAGTGGAGATTTTCAAGATGATTGGGATAGTTTTGATTTTTCAGCTTTAAATCTTAGTGGAAAAACCGTTGCAGTTTTTGGTATGGGAGATAGTGAAAGCTACTCAGATACATATTGTAGTGCTATGGGAAAACTTGCTCAGGCTTTAAAAGCAGCAGGTGCAAATTTAGTAGGTTCAGTTTCTACAGGTGGTTATACTTTTGAATCAAGTGATGCGGTAGAAGGAGATAAATTTGTAGGGCTTGCATTAGATAATGATAACCATGAGGATTTAACCGAAAGTAGAATTGATGCTTGGTTAGAACAAATTAAACCTTCTTTTTCTTAAATCTAGATGCCAAAAAGGCATCTTTAAAATTTTCTTTTTTTTGTTTCACTTAATATATCTTGTGCTAAAGAATCTACTTCATTTGCAATAGCATTTGTATGTATTGCTGTTTGAGAATTTTGTTGTGTAAGTTTTTCTATAGTAGCCACTGACTCATTAATTTGGCTAATATCATTAGCTTCTTCCTTTATAGCTTCGCCCATATCATTTATAGACTGGGCTAAGATATTAGTATTAGCTTCAATCTCACCTAAAGACTTTTGAGTTCTTTCTGCTAAGTTTCTAACTTCATCAGCAACAACAGCAAAGCCACGACCATGTTCTCCTGCACGAGCTGCTTCAATAGCTGCATTTAATGCAAGTAGATTAATTTGATCAGCAATATCTGAAATCATAGTGGTAACACTTTTAATATCATTACTTTGTTTAACTACATCTTGTGCTTTGATAGAAATTTCACTCATAGTTGAATTCATTTGCTCTAAAGCTCTTGCACTTTCTTGTAATGATGAGGTTTGATGTGTGGCATCATTTGTAAGTTCATGCATACTTTGTTTGAGTGCTTCGGCTTTTTGATTTAATAACTCACCTTGGTTTAGTGATTTTGAAAGCATGTTTTTGATTTCATTCCCAAGGGCATTGATTGCTTTTTCAACATCGCCTTTTGGGGTATTAATAGCTGCAGTAAAATCTAATTGTTTATAACTATCAAATACCGCTTGAATTTCGTTTAAATTATTACCAATTTTTTGTTGTAAAGTATCAAGCATTTTATTTAAAACATCTATGAGTTCTTGAATTTGTGGATTGTTAGCATGAGAGCTAATGTGTAAATTAAGCTCACCTGTTTCTATTTTTCTAGCAACATTTACAGATTCTTCAATAGCTTTTGCATCTTTACTTAAAGCCTCTTTGATAATATTAATATTTTCATTAATCTCATCAGCCATTTTTCCAAATTCATCTTGAGTTTTTAGTTTAATAGGGTGTGAATGAATGTCTTTATGATTTAAATAGTTAAAGAAATTATGCAAGCCTGAAGATATAATAGCAATTGGCTTAAGATTATAAGAAATGATTATTCTAATAAAAATCAAAGTAATAAAAATAGCAATTAAGGAAATAATAATTTGTTCCATCAATGTTTGTTTAGCTGTATCGCTGTAAAAATCATAATCAGCTATAGAGCAAATAGTATATTTTGGATTGATACTACCATTACAAATTAAAGCTTTGATCCCTTCTTCTTTAGTTTGAATTTTGAAAATATCCCTAGAAAGACCTTTGTTTGCACCTTCAGTTGTTTTAAAATAATTTGAAATAATATCTTTACTAATATTAGTTGAGGTTAAGATTTTGGAAGAATCGGTATGAAAAAGATAAGTTCCATCATCAGCTAAAACAGCAGCATGTGAATAAGGTGTTTTACCTATAGCCAAAACTTCTTCTGAGAATTTTTTCAAATCATAATCAGCAGCAACTACACCTATAACTTTTCCATTGTCTATAATAGGACTAGCATAAGAAATGGTTGGTTTTTGCATGCTAGATGATATGTAAGGATCTGTGACAATTAACTCTCTTTTTTCCTTGGCTTCTTTATACCATCCTCTAGATCTAGGATCATAACCACTTTCTGGAGTTTGATTATTGCTATTTGATCTAAATATAGTTCCATCTTCAAAACCCACATAGGTTAAATCAAAACCCAAAGAATTTCCTATAGAATTTAATAAATTAGTATATTGTGTTGAATTTAGATTATTTTTATTTTCTTTGATGTATTTTGTTAAAGAATTGATCACATTGCGTCTATCGCTTGCGTATAAATCAAATCTTTTACTCACATCAAAAGCAACCTTTTGTTGAAACTGAACTAACAGTGTATGGCTATTGGATTTAGATTTAACATAATTAAAAAAACCTAAAACACATAGCAAAACTACAACAAAAATACAAACTAAGAAAGCTATTTTGTTGGAAAAATTACCTAGTAGGTATTTCTTAATAGAAGAGAGCATTTTTTCTCCTTGATAAAGTCAATATTTGACTTTATGATTATGATGGTTTGTATGATTTTATTAAAAAAATATTTAAAAAATTATAAAAAAATTAATTTTTATTAAAAAATATTATATTTTTAGGATATTTTTAAATAAAAAATTCTAATTTTTTAGAAAGTAGAATTTTATTATCGGTATATTTTGCCCATTGTATATTTAGAGCAAAAATACAAGCTTTTGCAAGTTTTGCAAAGGGAAATTTTTCATAATATATTTTTTCTTGTTCTGCGGTAGCTTTTCTAAAAATAGCTTTAATTTGTACTCCTTTAATAAGATTGATAATATTTGTATCTAGTGCTATATTAACTCCTACTTTTGGATTTTTATAAGAAAGCTGAATGTGTCTAGTATGTTCTTCGCTAGCAAAAATCAATGCAAGATTTTTATCATCAAAAGCATAATAGCAACTTGCGCAATATATTTCATCATTATCTTGCACGCTCAAGGTTAAGAGTTTTTGAGAATGAATGAATTTTTTAATTCTCTCATCCATTATTTTTAGCTTCTAAATTTAAGATCTTTTGGTAACTTAAATGAGTTAAAAAAATTATATAAAATACTTGTAAAAATAGTCCAAGTAAAGGAATGCTTGATAAAATAAAAAATATTAAAGTACTTATTTTAAAGTTCAAAGGTGAAGAGTTCTTATAAAAATTATCAAAAGAATTTTTATCCAAGACATTGCTTAATACATCTAAGAGTAAAAGTTTATGAAATAAATAATAAAAAACTCCATAATAAATCACAATACTTATAAAAGGTATGATTAGTAAAAAAGTAGCGATTATAAATAATACGCAAAAAGTCAATATAAATTTAAATGTTTTGAGTAAAACTTCTAAAGAATTTACTTCTTTTTGTATGAAATAGTTGTAGTATTTTTGATTTATTTTTTTTACTATATAAGGCGTTAAAAAAGAAATAATTAGCATGGATAAAAATACTGAGGCAAAAACTACTATGAAAAATCCACCTATGGCACTCAAAAATGTAAGTGAAAATTGTACTATGGAAAAGCTAAAAAACCAAGCCATGAAAGTTCCGCTAATGACATCTTCAATATAAGAAAAAAAGATATCATAGGTGTAGAATACAAGCAAGGCTAAAATAATTAAACTAACAAAAAAAGGCAAAAAAGAAAATTTTAAAAAAGGTTTACTAAAAAAATTTTGCAAGCTTAGATATAAAATATTCATTTTAATTCATCGTAATAATTTTGAAGTTTTTTGTAAATTTCTTTATAATCTAAGGTTTCTTTTAAAATTTGATTTAAAACTTCATTATCTTCTACACCATTCCATGTTTTTTTATATGTGCCTTCTTTATAGCCATTTTCTTGTCTGAATTGATTTAAAATATTTTTTCCAATATATGTTTTGTAAAGTTTAAAGAAATTTAAGCCACATTTTCTAGCTAGAATAAAATAGACACTTAAAAGCTCACCTAAATCATAATCAAATCCACTGCATTTATGGATAATAAGCTCAATATCATTTAAAATTTCATAAATATCTGCTTCGTTTGGATTAGAAGTTTCTTTGCAAAAATCATCAAAAAAACTTACAGAAGAAACTTCTTCTGCTATGAAATTTTTATCATTAATTTGTTTTTCTTTGTATTCTTCTAAAATTAAACTCAAGATAAAATGCCATATATCTACTATTTCAATACATACATTATCCCAGTTTGCAGGAGTGTGTATGCTTTTCCAATGCTTCCAAGCAAAAGAATCAATAAGTTCAGCACACTCCATATAAATGCATCTTCTAAAGCTAATTAATTTACCTTCTTTGGTATAGCCATTTTCCCATCCTATACCATTAGTATCATCATTTAATTTTTGCTGGAGTTCTAGCATGCTTTTTAAAATATCTTTTACTTGCATTTATTTTCCTTCTTAAGCGTAAAATCCAAATTCTTTATTATTTTCTTCTTCTTTTTTCTTTTCTTGATTGTTATATTGCTTCCAAATTTCTTCTAATAATTTAGCACTATCTTGGAAAATCTGTTTTTTAATATCTTCAAGATCAGTTTTTGTCATTTCTTTATTTAAACTTTTATCCATAATATTAAATAACTCATGCAAGGTTGCTTTTTTGTGCTCTTCATTTTTTGGTATAGGCAGAGCATCACCAATTTTCATCGCAGTGGTGATAAGCTCTTTTGGCTTTAAGGTCCCTACTCTTGAGTTTTTCATAAATTCATCAATTTGAGGCTGTACTTTGGCTACTGCTTCTTTAATTTCTTTAATTTCTTCTTGTGAAAGTTTTGTGCCACTATATGAAAACGAAAAACCAAATTGATTTCTTAAACTCAAAGATGCTGAATTTCCATCTTTATCTAATTTTGCTTCTTTTTTATCGTACATAGAAAAAGAAAGATGATTGCCATTTTTTGTTTTTATATCCATAGAAAAATTTTGAGAGTTGTAGCTAGAAATTTGCATAATGTTCCTTTCAAATCAAGATAGAGTTATATCGTCAAAATAACTAAATCTTAAATAAATTTGCAAAGTTTTTAAGCTTTGCAAATTTCAAATACTAGGGAGATAAATATTTTATCATTAAGTCTTTAAACACTCGTTAAATCCCAAAATAATTTTAGTATTTTTTCATTATTTGAGTGTATTAAAATTTGTTTTTTGTTATGTATATTTTTACATGCTTTTAAAGCCTGTTTTAAATTTTCTTTTAAAGAAAAAATCAATCCAAAAGCAATAGCTTCTTTATCTAAACCACCTAAAATATAAATCAAAGGCATACGCATTGATTTAGAAATATCAAGCTTTGCTTGTTCATTAATGGTAGTTTTAAAATCAAATTTGCTAGGATGCTTGAACTTATAAGCTAAAGCAAGATCTAAAAACTCATCTAAATGGCTTAATTTTTTTCCGCTAATAAAAGGATATGTAAAATAAAATAAATCTAAGATATTATTGCTAATTTTGCTTTCATTATTATAATTTTCTTGTATAAAATTATAATATGTTTTAAATTGCTCTTGATAGTTTTGTACTAAAGTCATAGCCATTTTAGTTTTTGCAAAATTATTTAAAAAAACTTTAGGATTAGCTTCAAAACTAAAGTCTAAAAAATTAATCTTTGTGTCATTTTGATAAAAAATTCCACTAATATCGCTTTCTAAATCTAACAAAATATTATCTGAATTAAGCTCATTGTTAGAGCTATTATGGACTATTTTATTATCCAATATAATAGAAAAATTATTATAAGCAAATTTATTGCTCATAGGTTTTTCATAAAAACCAAAATCATCCCAAAAATTCTCTTCACTACAGGCAATACAGCCATGTCCTGCAGCTACTGGCCAAGAGGTTTTGGAGTTAAATTTAACCTTAGGGCAATTATTATAAGCATAAGGTCCTTTACAACCTACTTTAAAAAGACAATAACCTTGTTTTATATTTTCATCATCAAAACTTTGAGCAAAATTGCCTGCTTCAAATTTAGCTTTTCTTTCACATAAATCATGCAAACATTTACCATAAAAAGCCAAAGGTCTATTTTGTTCATCTAAAGCCATGTCTTGCTCAAATAATATATAAAAGCAAAGCGCTGCGATGATATTTACATCACTTGGAGGACAACCTGGTATATTGATTACTTTTTTTTCCAAGACTTTAGAAATTCCTATGCTTTTGGTAGGGTTTGGATGTGCAGCTTGAATTCCTCCATAGCTTGAGCAAGTTCCCATAGCAAAGATTGTTTTAGCATTTTTGGCACATTTTTGTAAAATTTCATATCCGTTTTCACCATGTGCCCCTATGGTTAGATAAAAAGGATTTATAGCACAAACCCCGCCTTCAACGGCCAAAAGAAAATCTTTTTTTTCTAAAACTTCCTCTAAATGCGATTCTGCTTGGTGTCCGCTTGCACTCATAAAGGTTTCATGATATTCTAAAGAAATGAAATCAAAAATCAGATCTAAAAAGTCAGGCAATGAAGTTCTAAGCAAACTCTCACTACACCCTGTGCATTCACTTAAATGAAGCCATATGAGACTAGGTGGGGTGTGAAGTTGAAAATATCTATGTGCTAAAGGGCCAAAATCATTTGGCAAACCTAAAATTTTAATGATGGAATTTACGGCTTCTAATGAGATATTTTTCTCTTCTTTGTGCGAGTTTTCTAATAGAGCAATTTTATGCTCTAATATGCTTTTTAATTCTTCATTGCTTAAAGACATTTTTTA
Organism: Campylobacter sp. CNRCH_2016_3089; assembly: GCF_025772505.1. Lineage (NCBI taxonomy): Bacteria > Pseudomonadati > Campylobacterota > Epsilonproteobacteria > Campylobacterales > Campylobacteraceae > Campylobacter > Campylobacter sp. CNRCH_2016_3089. The sequence goes on along the minus strand of NZ_JAKMSF010000002.1, from coordinate 20,008 downwards.
ACCTTTGGCTATTTGTATCATATTTAAAAAATCATTTGCAATTAATGCGGCTGAACCTATTAATACTCCATCACAATTTTTTAAAGCACAAATTTCTTTAATATTGTTTTGATTAACACTTCCACCATATAAAAGCTTAGCGTTAGTAAATTCTCTTAAAAAATTAAGTATGGTATTAATATCATCAAGATTAGCACTAACTCCTGTGCCTATAGAATAAATAGGCTCATATGCTATGATAAGTTTTTTATAAGATAAATCAATATTTTCAATTTGTTTTTTTAAAAAATCTAAGCTTTTATTAGTATTTTTGGTTTCTAAACTTTCGCCTATACAATAAATGATATTAAAATCAAGATTTTTTGCAAAATCAAATTTAGCTTTTAAAAAGCTTTCATTTTCATTTAAAGCTCTTCTTTCAGAATGACCTATTAAAACACTTTTGATATTAAATTCTTCTAAGTGAATTTTACCAATTTCTCCGGTATAGGCTCCATTTTCACAAGGGTAGAAATTCTGCGCGCCTTGCTGAAATGAAAAATTGTCTTTTAAAAAAGCTATGCTAGGTGGGAAGATGAAAATTTCATCTTCTTTGTTTAAATTTTGATTTAATTCTTGAGCATAAAGTTCAAAGCTCGATCTTGTATGATTGCACTTTAAATTTGCTGCAAAAATCATTCATTATCCTTTATAGTCAAAGGTTTTACACCAGGAAGTTCTTTTCCTTCTATAAGTTCTAATGATGCTCCACCGCCAGTTGAAATGAAAGTCATCTCATCAGCATCACCAGCTCTTGCTACAACATCAGCAGTATCGCCACCACCTATTACAGTTGTTGCGTGAGATTCACTAATATAATGGCTCATTTTAATGCTACCTTTTGAGAATTTATCGATTTCAAAAACCCCCATAGGCCCATTCCACCATATAGTTTGAGCATCAGAAAGTGCCTCTTTAAATAATCTTACGCTAGCAGGACCTATATCAAGTCCCATCCAACCTGCAGGAATTTCTTGCACAGGGGTGTATTTCATCACTGCCTCTTGGGAGCAAGTTTGTGCTGCTGTAACATCCACAGGAAGGTAAATTTTTACACCTAGATTTTTACCTTTGAGTAAGATTTTATTTGCTTCTTCAATTAAATCTTCTTCTAAAAGAGAATTTCCTATATCATAACCTTGAGCTTTTAAGAAAGTAAAGGCCATACCTCCACCTATGATTAATTTATCTACTTTTGGAAGTAAGTTAGTCAAAGCTTGTAATTTTCCACTTACTTTAGAACCACCTACTACGGCTACAAAAGGACGTGCAGGGTGTTTGATAAGATTGCTTGCAAACTCAATTTCTTTTTGGAGTAAAAATCCCGCACCCTTGTTTGTATTATCAAAGTATTTTGTAATAGCTTCAACGCTAGCATGGGCTCTATGACAAACCCCAAAAGCATCATTAATATAAACATCAGCCATAGAAGCAAGTTCTTTGGCTAAATTTTCATCATTCTTAGTTTCACCCTTTTCAAAGCGTAAATTTTCTAAAAGCAAAATTTCACTTGATTTTAATTCGCTAGCTTTTTTCTTTGCATCTTCACCTATAACATCTTTAGCCATGATGACTTCTTTAGCCATTAAGCGTGCAAGTCTTTTTGCAACTGGTTCTAAAGAGTATTTTGAAGCTATTTCTTTTGGACGCCCTAAATGTGAAGCTAAAATAACTGCACAGCCATTATCTAAACAATACCTTATAGTAGGGATGGCCGAGCGAATACGACGATCGTCGGTGATATTTAAAAACTCATCTTGAGGAACATTAAAATCACATCTTATAAATACTTTTTTCTTTGCAAGATCAATATCTTTAATCGATAAAATACTACTCATCTTAAGCCTTTGCTATAAATACTGCCATATCTACTAAACGAGAAGAATAACCCCATTCATTATCATACCAAGCAACCACTTTAACAAAATCATCACAAATAACTTGAGTTAAATCACTTGCTACAATTGCACCATAAGAGCAAGTTATAAAATCACTAGAAACTCTTTCTTCATCATCTACCAATAATATGCCTTTTAAATTACTAGCAGCTGCTTTTCTAAAGGCTTCATTGATTTCTTCTTTACTTACTTTTTTCTTTAAAGTTGCAGTTAAATCTACAGTTGATACATCAGCTACAGGCACACGCATGCTTTGACCATGTAATTTTCCATCAAGTTCAGGCATAACAAGCTTCATAGCTTTTGCTGCACCGGTAGAAGTAGGGATGATATTTTGTGCAGCAGCGCGTGATCTTCTTTTATCTCTTGCTTTTGCATCAATAATACTTTGACCATTGGTGTAAGCATGTATAGTAGTCATTAAACCTTTTTCTATGCCAAAATTATCTTGCAAAACTCTACAAATTGGTCCTAGGCAGTTGGTGGTACAACTTGCATTTGAGATGATATTTTCGCCTTTATATTCGTGAGCATTTACTCCTAAAACATAGGTTGGAGTTTTATCTTTTGCAGGTGCACTCATGATGACTTTTTGCACCCCATGATCTAAAAATCCTTGACATTTTTCCATAGTTAAGTGTGCACCGGTACACTCTAAAACAATTTGTGCGCCATATTTTGCAAAGTCTAAATCTGCTACATTTCTACTTTTTAAAACTTTTATTTTTTTATTATCAATTATTAAATCATCATTTTCATTTTCAACACTACCATCATATACCCCATGAACGGTGTCGTATTTAAAAAGATATTTTGTGAGTTCAATATCAGTAGTATCATTAATCGCTACAAGTTCTATATCATCGCGTTTCATGATAATTCTTGCAACACATCTTCCAATGCGTCCAAAGCCATTTATTGCAACTTTTACAGCCATTTTCATTTCCTTTTTATGATTAAGTAGATAAAATTCTACTAAAAAAAGGTTAAATTTTAATGAAAATCGCACTTTTTGGCGGTAGTTTTGATCCGCCTCATTTAGGTCATAATGCTATAGTCTTAAATGCATTAGAAAATTTAGAGCTTGATAAGCTCATTATTATGCCTACTTTTATTAGTCTTTTTAAACAAGAATTTACTGCAGATGAACAAAGACGCTTAAAATGGTGCAAGGAAATTTGGGAAAGCTTAATAAAAGTTGAAATTTGTGATTTTGAAATAAAAAAGCAAAGACCTGTGCCTAGTATAGAAAGTGTTGAATTTTTATATAAGCAATATGAAATTTCAAAATTTTATCTTATTTTAGGAGCTGATCATTTGCAAAGTCTTGAAAAATGGCATGAATTTGAAAGATTGCAAAATTTGGTAGAATTTGTTATAGCTAAAAGAGATGATATTTTTATACCAAAACATTTTAAAACTTTAGATACTAAAGTAAATATCTCTTCATCTTTTATAAGACAAACTTTACAAACAACGCAAGTTTGTGAGCAAATCAAAGAAGAAGTTAAGCTTTATTATTCTAAATTTAAAAATATTTAACAAAAGGAAAACAATGCAAGAAAGAATTAATAATATAGTGCAGATTTTAGATGATAAAAAGGCAGATTTAATAGAAAGCTTTGATATGCAAGATAAGGATTATTTTGTTAAATTTGTAGTGATTGCTACTACTATGGGGGAAAGACACGCGCTTTCTTTGATTGATGATTTAAAAACTAATCTTAAAAGCAAGGATGAGGAGTTTTTAAATATAGAAAGTAGTGAAGAATGGACTGTGCTTGATTTAGGAGATATTTTGATTCACTTAATGAGTGAAACTTATAGAACAAAATATAATATAGAAGAATTTTTGAAAAGTTTAAATAAAGAAAATCAAAACTAGGGTTAAGATTTAGATAATTTAATTACTGAGTTATCAGATTTAGCTAAAGAATATTTTGAAAATTCAGAATTTGAAAAATGCGATGAAGTTTTAAGCGAGCGTATTGTTTTTGGAAGCTTATCATAATAGAGCATTTTGTGGATTTAATTGTTTGAAATTTCAAGAAGTACTTTTGACTTTCATAAAACCATGTACTAGATAATATATATTATTTAGTATATTTTAACAGAGCTAGAGTTTATATACTTTTAGATAAGCAAATAAAAGCCTTAAAAAAATTGTAAACTTGTATTGATCTAGCTCTTGTTTAAGAAGCGACTTTGAGAATTTGGAAGATTATCAAAAGGCTATAGAATTTTTTAATAAAATGATTGAGTAAACAAGTTTTAGAATATACCAAAGAATTATCAAAGCTTGATGGAGAAAATGAGTTTGCATTAAAAAATCAAAATATTTTAATGCAAAAATTAAAACAACAAAATAAAAAATGGTGGCAAATTTGGAATTAAATTAGAGTTTGTTGATGTATTCTTTAATCTCTTTTTTGATTTTGTCTTTTTTGTCTTTTAAAGCTTGTTTTTTATTTTTATACTCTGTTTTACTCATATAATCTTTTTGTTTTTTTAATTCTTTTAATTCTTGTTCGATTTTTTCTATCTCTTGCTCTTTAAGTTTTTTAGCCTCTAATTTTTTATCATAAAAAAGAGGATCTTTTGCACAATCTGCTTGAACTTCTTTTAAGGCTAATTCTAAACTTAAAGCTTTTTCTTGATGATTGTAATTTTTAGCATAAGCTATTTCTTTTTGAATTTGCTTTATTTTAACCTCACATTGCGTGGAAAATGCAAGTGAGCAAAGTGTAAGTAAAAATAACAATTGCTTCATAGTTTAAACCTTTCTTTTTTCAAATTTTAGTTTATTATATTAAATAATTTATTTGCTGTTTTTAATAAAAACATGAGTTTTAAAAAAAGTTATTTGACCTTTTATAAAAATAAAGATGAATTATTATCAAGCTTATAGTTTGATTTTCTCATATTTTAAACTTATATGATTTTTGTACTAAAATAATCCTAAGTAGATAATGTAATAGGACTTGATAACTAGAATTAATAAATTTTTAAACATGAATATTATTTATTTTTTTAAGTAATATTGATGTAAATCCTTCAAAATCAGGTAAATTTAAATCCTTAATTTCTCTTTGTTGTTTTCCCCACATGCATTCAGGAAAAAACCCATCTTCTTTAAAGCGTGCCATAACATGAAAATGCACTCTTGGCACATAGTTTGCAAAGGAAGCTATGTTGATTTTTTCTGGGTTGTAGTATTCTCTAAGGCTTAATTCGCAAGCTAAAACATACTGAAAAAGCATATTTTGTAAAAAGGATGGACAATCACTTAATTCTCTGTAATTTTCTTTAGTAAAAATTTTTACCCAAGGAATTTGAGAATCTTCTTTTTCTATAAATAAAAAATCATTTTCATAAATCATCTAAATCCTTAAAAAGACTAGGGTTATTCCTAGTCTTTTGATTATTTTTTTACTCCTATCATTTTTGTAGGATCTACAAATTTAGCAAAGTCTTCTTCGCTTACTAAGCTAAGTTCCATAGCACTTTCTTTTAAAGAAATACCTTTTTTATGAGCATTTTTTGCTACTTTAGCTGCATTTTCATAGCCAATGTGTGGATTTAGTGCAGTTACTAGCATTAAAGAATTATGCAAGTTAAAATCAATTTTTTCTTTATTTGGCTCTATACCAACAGCACAATGGATATTAAATGAATGCATAGCATCAGCTAATAAATCAAGGCTTTGCAAGAAGTTATAAATAATCACAGGCTTGAAAACATTAAGCTCGAAATTTCCTTGGCTTGCTGCAAAGCCAATAGCTGCATCATTTCCCATAACTTGCACTGCAACCATAGTTAAAGCTTCGCATTGAGTAGGATTAACCTTGCCTGGCATGATAGAACTTCCTGGTTCGTTTTCAGGTATGTTTAACTCTCCAAGACCACATCTAGGGCCACTTGCTAGCCATCTAATATCATTTGCTATTTTCATTAAATTTGCAGCTAAGCCTTTCATGGCCCCATGAGTAAAATTAATTGCATCATGGCTTGTTAGTGCATGAAATTTATTTGGACTTGAAACAAATTTAGTACCTATTAACTTGCTTAATTCTTCACTTACTTTTTCACTAAGTTCTGGATGCGCATTCAATCCTGTACCAACAGCTGTCCCACCTATTGCAAGTTCTCTTAATGTAGGTAAAGAAGCGATGATTTGCTCTTTTGAGTGAAGTAACATAGAAAGATATCCGCTAAATTCTTGAGCTAGGGTAAGTGGTGTAGCATCTTGAAGGTGAGTTCTTCCTATTTTAATAATTCCTTCAAATTCTTTTACTTTTTTTTCAAAAGTTGCAATAAGCTCATCTAAAGCAGGGATAAGTTTTTTCTCTACTTGCTCTACCGAAACTATACTCATAGCAGTTGGAAAAGTATCATTTGAACTTTGACTCATATTTACATGATCATTTGGATGAACAAGCTTTTCCTTTCTAAAATCTCCACCCATAATTTCAGTTGCACGGTTTGCTATAACTTCATTCATATTCATATTGCTTTGAGTGCCTGAACCTGTTTGCCATATTGCTAGTGGGAAATTATCGTCAAATTTTCCTGCTACAATTTCATCGCAAGCTTGCACGATAGCATTTTTTTTAGCATCATCTAATTTACCAAGTTTATTATTTACCAAAGCCAAAGATTTTTTAAGATTTGCAAAAGCATAAATTAAAACTTTTGGCATTTTTTCACAACCAATTTTAAAATTTTCAAAACTTCTTTCAGTTTGTGCTCCCCAATATTTATCATTAGGAACTTTAATCTCTCCCATAGTATCGTGTTCGATTCTGTATTCCATGGCCTTTCCTTGTAATAAAATAAGTTGTGATATTTAAACTAAATAAACCCTAAAGTTTGCTTATAATTTAAGAAGTATTTATAAAATTTTTGAAGAAAGGTGTAGTTTTTTTCAAAACTACACAAATATTATTCTACTGTAACACTTTTTGCTAGATTTCTTGGCATATCCACATCATTGCCAAGTCTTATAGAAACTTCTAAAGCTAGAAGTTGTAAGATTACCATCATTTCGAAAAATTCGCACATATAGTGCTCTTGCTTTGAAGTTTTTATAAAATCATCACTTAAATCAAAATCAAGTGGAGAGATAGCAAGTAAAGTAGAATCCCTTGCAGCTAATTCTTCTACATTTGATTTTGTTTTTTCATAAAGACAATTTTGCGGCATTAATGCAACGGTAAAAAGCTCACTATCTGCTAGAGCAATAGGTCCATGTTTCATCTCTCCTGCTGGATAGCCTTCAGCATGTAAGTATGAAATTTCTTTAAGTTTTAAAGCTCCTTCTAGTGCTAGTGGATAAAATACATCTCTTCCTATAAAGAAAAAGCCATGGCCATGTAGGTATCTTTTTGAAATTCTATGTACTTTTTCATGCAAGTTTTGTTCAACTTTAACTATACTTGGTAAACTTCTTAGAGCTTTGATTTCTTTACTCATATCTAAATTTGCTTTTTGTGCAAGATAGATTGCAAGCATCCATAAAGTTGCTACTTGAGTGGCAAATGCTTTAGTTGAAGCTACGCCTTTTTCAATACCCGCTCTAGTAAGTAAAGATATATCAGCCAAACGCACGATGTTAGAATTATCCACATTGCATATTGCTAAAGTTTTAACTCCTTGTGTTTTTGCTATTTTTAAAGCTTCTAGTGTATCAGCTGTTTCACCACTTTGAGAGATTACTATAAAAAGAGTATTTTTACCTATAATGGCTTCTCTGTATCTAAATTCACTTGCTACTTCAACTTTAGTTTTAATTTTTGCAAGTCTTTCAAGTAAATAAGCCCCACTTAATGCTGCATGATAGCTTGTACCACAAGCACAAAGTGTGATTTCATCTATGTTTTGTAAAAGAGTTTCATTTATATCTTCAAAAACAATCTGCTCACCTTGTAATCGTCCCATTAAAACTTCGCCTAAAACTCTACTTTGCTCATAAATTTCTTTTTCCATGAAAAACCTATAACCATCTTTTTGAGCATAACTTTTATCTTGACTTAAAGCCACAAAAGTAGGTTGTATACAAGCTTGATCATGACAAATTTTACATTCGTTTAAATTAACATATCCATAATCTCCATCTTCAAGATAGGCTACTTTATCCACTAAAGAAACTAAAGGTGCATCACTTGATGCAAAATAATATTCATTTTCATCGCCATTTTTTCCGATGATGAGTGGCACAGCATTTTTAGCAAAATAAATTGTATTAGGATCTTTTTTACTCACAAGCAAGATTGCAAAAGCACCTTTTAGTTCAGCTATAGTCTTTTTAAAAGCTTCAAATGGTTCTAAATTACTCGCATGATATTCAAATAAATGTACAATAACTTCAGTGTCAGTTTGACTTAGAAAATTAATACCTTCTTGTGTGAGTTTTGTTTTTAATTCTTGGTAATTTTCTATGATTCCATTATGTATTACACAAGAGTATTGTCCTAAATGTGGATGCGCATTTATTTCGGTTGGTTTTCCATGAGTTGCCCAACGCGTATGGCCTATAGCAAGCCCAAATCCATCACTATTAAAATTAGCAGTTTTGTTAGCTAAATTTTCTAATTTTCCAACCGCTTTAAAAAAGTCTAATTCTCCATCTTTCATTACTGCTATACCGGCGCTATCATAGCCTCTATATTCAAGCTCTTTTAAACCTTCTAATATGATTTTTTTCTTTTCTTTAGTTCCTATATAACCTACTATTCCACACATCTTTTACTCGCTTATTAGTGATTTAAGAATTTGATCTTTATGATCTTGCAAGCTTTCATTTTTATGCAAAATCAAAACATTTCGCGTTCTTTCTTTTATAGTTTGAATTTTTGCTGCACTTAAGACAATATCATATCTTACAAGCACATCCATTACATAAGCCATTAAACCTTTTTGATCTTTTGTGTTTAAGGTTATTTTGGCATAGCTTTTGGAATAATTCATGTCTAATTTTAATTCATCTTTTTTAATGTTTGGTTTTTTTGCCTTTTTTTGTACTTTTAAATGCAATTTAGAATTAAGTAAATTTTCTAAACTTTGTTTTTGATTATCACTTACTATATCTGAATATTCAAATTTCAGATAAACTTTTTCATCAAATAATTCAAAAAAACTCATAAAGACTAAATTTAAAGAACTTAAAGCGTTGAGTATATTTTCAAGATTATTTTTTCTATTCATTATAAGCTCTAGAGTAAAATTATCTTGATTGTCAAGCCAAAAAGTAAAATTTTCTTTTTGCGCAATCTGTGTTATTTTAATGATTTTTTCAAAGCTATTTTTTATAAAAAAGAGATTAGATTTAATATGAGTGATATTGTTTTGAGTTTGCTCATCAAGATCTAAAAAAGCCTTGCTTCTTTTTAGGGTTTGTTCTTTTTTTACCCTTCTTTGACTCTCATCAATTAAATTTTCATCCTCAAAACCTTCTAGTGCATTTTGAAACAATCTTTCTAAACTTTTATAATAAAAATGATTTTCTATACCCAAAGCTTTAGCATTGCAAAAAGATAAAAGATGTAAGGTTTTTAGGGTATGAGTATCATTTAATTTGGAAATAAAATTTAATACAATAGTAGAATTATAAATATCTTCTTTTTCTATAATATCTTTAAAAGCATTGAAATTTTTAAATAATCTTAAGCCAAAATCTAAAAGTTCATTATCAACTTGGAATTTTCCAACATAAGCTCTGTAAATATTAGCTAAAGAAATTTCATTTTCTTCATGAATAGCACTTAAAAGTATGGTAAGCTTTATTATTAGAAGTGTTTTTTTATCAAATTTGCAATCTTTTTCTTCAAAGTATTTTAAGCAAAGTAATGCTCTATCTAATGCGCTATAAACACCTTCTTCTTCGAGTAAAAATTTACTTTGAATTAATGGTTTGCAAAAATCTTTTAAAATGTTTGCATTGTTTAGTAGTTTTAAAATACTAAAAGAATGTTTTTTTTCTAATATACCTTTAAATAACTCCAAATTTTCATCATTATTTTTTGCTCTTTTTAATGCAAAAATTAGTTTAATATCAAAAATAAAATCCTCATCTTCTAGTTTTAAAAGTCGATTGAGTATTGAATTTAAATTTTCATTTTCATCTGAATAAGTAAAAAAGTTATCTTGTATTTCATAAAGTTTATTTTCTTTATAATGTTTTTCCTGGATGCATCTTGCTAAAAAATGTGTATAAATTCCACAAATTTGCATACTTTGCATTGCTTTTTGAATGAGTATGGATTTAAGATCTAAATTTTTCTTTTCTTTTTTATGCATTAAGTTGGCAAGTTCTTGTGAATTTTGTATTAAAAATAAATTTGTGTTTTTACCTTCTAAAAGATTCATTGCACATTTAAGTGAAAATAAAAAATCACTCGCAAGCTTAAATTCGCTAAATTCTTTTTCATTGATAAAATTAAGCATATAATTTTTGGGAGAATCTTTAAATAAAATATTTAAATTTTCTATATTAAGTTGCTCATCTAAACCGCCAAAATTTTTATTAACATCAAATTCTTGCTTGATTAAAGGTTGATAATAAGGGTTAAATTCTTGCAAGATTTTTAGAGCAAATTCTTCTTTTAACTCATCTTGAGCTTGGGAAATTTTTTCTTTGATTTGTTTAAATAAAATCTTAGAGCCACTAATATAGCGATATTGTAAAATATTTTGTTTAAGCTCATTTTTAGCTATATTATAAAGTCCATTTATTTCACAAATTTGATAGTTAATGCTTAAACCAATATCGTTTAAAAAAGTAATAAATGCTTTCATTAAAGGCTTAATATTATAAGCTTTTATATCTTTATAAATAAGCAATAAATCAATATTTTCTTTTATGCTTAAATTCATTTTAGCATATTGTTTAATGGCGATAATACAAAAAGGAATTTTGTCATTATGTGGAAAAAAATCATCAAAAAAATCATTTAAAACAAGTTCATAAATATTTTCTATAAAACGATCAATCTCTTTAGAATGGTAAAAGCTAAAAGAGCCTTGCTTTAAAAAAAGTCTAGAACAATATGCTTCATAGTCTTTTAAAGAATTTTTTAATTTTTGAATTTTTTGCATATCCATTTTTGAAAATTATTCCTTGCTTTAAATTTTTGTTAAAATCATACCAAAAAATACTTTGTATTAAATTTTAAGTAAGTTAAAATTATAATTGTAGTTTAAAATTAAAAATATGGTAAGAATATGCAAACAATTATAGAAAAATTAGAAAATCAAGAAAGATTAAACGAAGAAGAGGCTAATAAACTTTGGGATTTAGAGCTTTTTACTCTAGCTAAATATGCACAAAAAATTCGTACTAATTTGCATGGCAAAAAGGTTTATTTTAATATCAATCGACATATTAATCCTACAAATATATGTGTAGATACTTGTAAATTTTGTGCTTTTTCAGCACATAGGAAAAATCCTAATCCTTACACTATGACACATGAAGAGATAATGAAAATAGTTGATGAGACAGTTTTAAGAGATACGAAAGAAATTCATATTGTTTCAGCGCACAATAAAAATACATCATGGCAGTGGTATTTAGAAATTTTTAAAATGATTAAAGAAAAATATCCATTTTTACACATTAAAGCTCTAACTGCTGCTGAGGTTGATTTTTTAAGTAGAGCTTTTGATATGAGTTATGAAGAAGTAATAGAAAAAATGCTTGAGTATGGTGTTGATTCTATGCCAGGTGGTGGAGCTGAAATTTTTGATGAAGAAGTTAGAAAAAGAATTTGTCATGGTAAGGTAAGTAGTGAAAATTGGCTAAAAATTCACAAACTTTGGCATGAAAAAGGCAAACAAAGTAATGCTACTATGTTATTTGGGCATATAGAAAGTAGAGAAAATAGAATTAATCACATGATAAGATTAAGAAATCTCCAAGATCAAACAAGTGGGTTTAATGCTTTTATTCCTTTAGTTTGGCAACAAGATAATAGTTTTATTACAGGTAAAAAGCCACTTGGCTCGGTGGAAATTTTAAAAACTTTAGCTATAGCAAGAATAGTGCTTGATAATATTAAAAATATCAAAGCTTATTGGGCAACTATGGGTATAAATTTAGCTATGGTGGCTCAAGATTTTGGCGCAAATGATTTAGATGGTACCATAGAAAAAGAAAGCATACAAAGTGCAGGTGGAGCAAAAAGTTCAAATGGCTTAAGTTTAAAAACCTTCATAGAGATGATTCAAAGTTCAGGTTATATAGCAATAGAGCGAGATAGTTTATATAATGAACTAAAAATTTATTAAGGATTAAAATGGATTTTTTTAAACTTAAAGAGCATAATAGCGATGTAAAAACTGAAATTTATGCAGGTATTGCTACCTTTTTAGCAATGATTTATATTATACCAGTTAATGCTAATATAATGAGTAATTCAGGTATGCCACTAGAAGCTTTAATCGTAGCAACCGCTTTGGTAACTATTATAGCTACTACCTTAAGTGCTTTTTTTTCTAATACTCCTGTGGCTATGAGTGTAGGCATGGGATTAAATGCGTATTTTACTTTTAGCGTGTGTAATACTTATCAAATTCCTTGGCAAAGTGCTTTGGGGGCTGTTTTTTTATCAGGTATTGTTTTTACTTTATTATCTTTTACTAATTTTAGAATTTGGGTTATAAAAAGCATACCAAATGATCTAAGAAAAGCTATATCAGCGGGTATTGGAACTTTTATAGCTTTTATGGGACTTGTGCAAATGGGAATTATCACCAAAAGTGAAGCAACTTTAGTAGGCTTGGGAGATTTTTCAAGCACTAAAGTACTTTTTGGATTATTTGGTTTGTTTTTAGTTTTTGTTTTTTGGGCTTGGAGGATTAAAGCTGCTTTTATCTTAGCTGTTTTTGTAAGTGCTTTGTGTGCTTGGATTTTTGGTATTGATGGAGCTAGGTTTCCAGAACAACTTTTGTCGATGCCAGTTATAAACGGAGATAATGGCTTAAGTGCAATATTTGGTAAGCTTGATATTAAAGGAGCTTTAGAGCTTAGTATGATTCCTATAGTGCTTACTTTTTTTGTTACTCAGCTTTTTGATAGCGTAGGGACAATCACGGGCGTAGGCTCAAGAGGAAAAATATTTGATGATCCAAAACAAGGTGATAAAAAACTAGGAAAAACTTTAGGAGTAGATGCTGTTAGTTCAGCTATGGGAGCAGTTGTTGGCACCTCTACTGTAACGGCATTTGTGGAGAGTTCAGCAGGAGTTGAAGCAGGCGGTAGAACAGGTCTTACAGCTTTAGTTACTGCTATATGTTTTGTTTTCACTTTATTTTTACTACCGGTATTTAAAGCTATTCCTGCAAATTCTATTTATCCTGTATTGGTTCTTGTTGGAGTTTTAATGTTTATGGAAGTTGCAAATATTAATTTTAAAGATAAAGCAATAGCTGTGAGTGCGTTTTTTATTATTATTATGATGCCACTGACTTATTCTATTACAACAGGTTTTGCTTTTGGTTTTATTGCGTATTTATTTATGCGTATTATGCAAAAAGAATTTGATAAAATTAATCTTGGAATTATCATTTTAAGTGCAATTTCATTATTGGTATTTTTATTACAATTTTTATAGGAAGTGATTATGTATTATTATGCTTATGAAGAATTTCAAAAAGAAATTATCCCTTTTACGCGTAAAATAAAAGAGGAATTTAATCCCGATGTTTTACTTGCTATAGCAAGAGGTGGTATGACTTTGGGCCATTTTTTAGCAGAAGGTATGGGTAATAGAAATTTATTTTCTTTAAATTCTATCCATTATGAAGATACTCAAAAATTAGATACGATTAAAATTTTTAATATTCCTGATCTTAGTTCATATAAAAAAGTTCTTTTGGTAGATGATATCATAGATAGTGGTGAAACTATGATAGAAATTAAGAGAGTCTTAAGTCAAAAGTTTCCTCATTTAGAGCTTAAAGTAGCAAGTGTTTTTTACAAAACTTCAGCATTATTAATCCCTGAATTTTATATTAAAGAAGCTAAAGAATGGATTGATTTTTTCTGGAGTATTAAAATTTAGTTTATTATTAGCTATAAATAATACAATATAATTAAATACTAAACTAAAAGGAAGGACAAACATGAGTTTAACAAGAAGAAAATTCTTAAAAGGTCTTGCTGCAACTTCAGCAGTTGCTTCCGTTAATCCTTTAATGGCAGCACAAACAAAATTTTACGATACTAAAAAAATTCCTCATGCAACTCACTTTGGTGCTTTTTGGGCTGAAGTAAATTCAGAAGGAAAAATAGTAAAAGTTACTCCACAAAAATCTGATAAACATCCTTCAGTAATAACTGATGCTATTATCGATAGAACTTATTCAGACACTAGGGTAAAGTATCCTTGTGTTAGAAAAAGCTTTTTAGAAGGTAAAAAAAGACCTAAATTAAGAGGTAAAGAACCTTTTGTAAGAGTAAGTTGGGAGAAAGCTTTAGAGCTTGTATTGGAAAAATTAAAAGAAACCCCTATTGAAAATTTATTTAATGCAAGTTATGGTGCATGGGGACATGTAGGTTTATTGCACAATTGTAACTCAGTAGCAGGAAGATTTTTTAATACCGCTTTAGGTGGCCATATTGGTACTGATGGTGAGTATAGTAATGGTGCTGCTGGTAAAGTAAATGCTAGTATAGTAGGAGATTTGGAAGTTTATTCTTTACAAACTTCTCATGAAGTTATTTTGGAAAACACTCAGGTTTATGTTTTATGGGGAGCTGATCTTTATAAATGTAATCAAATTGATTTTAAAGTTGCAAATCGTGGTAATGATGATTATTATAAAAAATACAGCAAATCAAAAATTAAGTTTATAACTATCGATCCTCAATATACTCAAACAGCAGAAATTTTAAATGCCCAGTGGATTAAGATTCGTCCAAATACTGATGTTGCTTTAATGCTTGGTATGATGAATTATTTATATAAAAGTGGAAAATATGATAAAAAATTCATTGAAAAATACACTGATGGTTTTGACAAATTCTTACCTTATTTGCTTGGAAAAACTGATGGTATTGATAAAACTCCAGCTTGGGCTGCAAATATTACCGGCGTTGAAGAAAAAGTTATTACCGCATTGGCAGATACTTTTGTAAAAAATAGAACCTTTTTAGCAGGTAACTGGGCTATGCAAAGAGCACACCATGGCGAGCAAGCTGATTGGACTTTAATGGTTTTAGCTTCAATGATAGGTCAAGTAGGCTTACCTGGTGGTGGATTTGGTTTTTCTATGCATTATTCAGGTGGTGGTCAAGCATTTTCAGGTGTAAGATTACCAGTAGGTTTACCACAAGGTAAAAATAATCTTGATACTAATATTCCTGCAAGTAGAGTTTCAGAAGCTATTTTAAATCCAGGTAAAACAGTTAAATTTAAAGGTAAAGAAATCACTTATCCTAAAATTAAACTCATGTATGTAGTGGGTGCTTCTGTATTGGGCCATCATCCAAATACAAATGAACTTATCAAAGCTTTAAGAACACTTGATACATTAATTGTACATGAGCCTTGGTGGACTCCTATGGCAAAAATGGCAGATATTGTATTACCTTCAACTACAACTTTAGAAAGAGATGATATTAGCTTTGGTGGCTCTTATTCTCAAGATTATGTTTATGCTATGAAAAAAGTAATTGAGCCTTATTTTGAAAGTAGAAATGACTATGATATTTTCGAAGAATTAGCAAAAAGAATTGGCGAGAGAGAGCATAAAAAATTTACAGGTAATAAAACAAAACAACAATGGCTTGAAGGTTTTTATGGAAGAAGTGATTGTCCTTATTATATGGAATTTGCTGACTTTTGGAAACAAGGTTTTATCCATTTTGAACCACCAAAAGAAGCTTATAATTTTGTAAGACACTCTGAATTTAGAGCCGATCCTGTGGCAAATAAACTTGCAACAGAAAGTGGAAAAATCCAAATTTATTCTCCAAAATTTGAAAAATACAATTTAGATGATTTTAAAGCACATCCAACATGGTTTGAGCCTGCAGAGTGGCTGGGTAATGAAAAATTAGTTAAAAAATATCCTTTCCATTTAGTAAGTCCACATCCAAGATATAGAGTGCATTCTCAACTTGATAATACTTGGGTAAGAGATTTGTATAAAATTCAAGGTAGAGAGCCTGTGATGATTAATACAAATGATGCTAAAAAACTTGGCATTACCCACGGAGAAGTTGTAGAAGTATATAATGATCGTGGATCACTTTTAGCAGGTGCTTTTGTAACAGATAATATCATGGAAGGGGTTATTAGTATCCAAGAGGGTGCTTGGTATGACCCTGAAGATGTAAGCGATAGCAAGCCAAGATGTAATGCAGGCCATGTAAATGTTTTAACAAGCTCAAGACCAACTTCAACTATGGCTCAAGCAACTAGTGTAAATACTTGCTTAGTGGGTATTAAAAAGCTAAAAGAAGTTATAAAACCTTATAATTCAACTACACCACCAGAAATCATAGGAGCTTAAAATGAAGAAAATTATATTGACATTAACTTTTTTAGCTAGTGCTTTGTTTGCTAAAGATATGTTTATTTTTAATGAAAAAGTAGATCTTTTAGATAGTGCTAGTAAAAAAGTAGTAGGACAAATTTATGAAGGCTCTAAAGTGGAGCTTATAAAAGAAGAAGGTGAATACTCTTTAATTAAAGTCAAAGGTGAGGTTGTGGAGTCAAATCCAAAAAGCCTTGCTTATACCAAAGATGGAATTTATCTTTTACTTACTTTAAATGGTAAAAATGCAAGTAATGAAATGGAATTTTTAGTTAAAAGTAAAGATTTGACCGATCAAGAAATTCTTGCTTGGGATGAGATAGAATTAACTTATTATGATACTTGCACAAGTTGTCACGCAGCACATAAACCAAAAGAACATTTAATGGAAGAATGGGATGCATATTTATCTGCTATGCAAGGTTTTGCTAAAATCACTGATGCGGAAAAAGATAGAATTTTAAGATTTTTACAATCTCACGCAAGTAATGGGCCTGTAAAACTTGACTAATCAAAAATGAAAAGGTATTTATTAGCCGTTTTATTTTTTGATTTTTGTGCTTTATTATATGGTGTAAGCACTTTATCTATCAGCTACAATGAAGCACAAATTTATTTTTACGATCATAGCTTAATTGCTATGATTGCTAGATTTGGTACTGCTCTTCTTGGACAAAATGATTTTGGATTAAGACTTCCGTTTGTTTTGTTGCATTCTTTAAGTTGTATTTTGTTGTATATTTTGGCTTTAAGATACACCAAAACTTCTTTTGATGCTTTTATTTCTGTTGTGCTTTTTATATTGCTTCCTGGTAGTGTAGCCAGTGCTTTGCTTATCAATGAATCTAGCGTAGTAATATTTTTTACGCTTTTGATTTTGGTGCTGTTTGAATATAAAAAATTTTTTTTATTTTATATCTTGTTTTTTTTAGTTCTTTTTGTAGATGGAAATTTTGTAATTTTATATTTATCTTTTTTCTTTTTTGCTATATATAAAAAAGATAAATTACTTATTGCATGCTCTTTGATTTTATTTGCTATTGCAATGAGTATTTATGGTTTTGATGCAAGTGGAAAACCTAAAGGATATTTTTTAGATACTTTAGGTATTTTTGCAGCTTGCTTTTCACCTTTAATTTTTCTTTATTTTTTTTATGTTATTTATAGAATTCTTTTACAAGATGATAAACCTCTTTTATGGTTTATTAGTGCAACTACTTTTGTTTTTTGTTTGATTTTTTCTATAAGACAAAGACTTTTTTTAGAAGACTTTTTACCTTTTTGTGTAGTTTGTACTCCATTATTAGTTCGTTATTTAATGTCTTCTTATCGCTCAAGAATGCCACAATTGCGCCTAAAACATAAAATTTTTATAGAATGCTCTTTAGTTTTTTTACTATTTTTTTATCTTGGTATTATTTTTAATCAAAGTTTTTATTATTTATTAAAAGATCCAAAAAAACATTTTGCTTATGATTATCATATTGCTAAAGAATTGTCTTTAAAGTTAAAACAACGAAATTTTACACATATTTTCACTAAAGATAAAGAGTTAGCTTTAAGACTTAAATTTTATGGTATTTCCAAAGGTAAATTAGAACTTCATTCTAGTAAAAAAGCTAGTAAGATATATGTTAGTTTAGGTAAGCATAAAATTTATTATTATATAAAATGAAACAAGCTTTTACTTTAATAGAACTAGTTTTTGTTTGTATTATATTATCTTTATTGTTTTCTATGGGGTATTTTTATTACAAACCTGACTATTTGCGTTTAGGGGCTGAACAAATTTTAAATGATATTAAATACACAAGACATTTAGCATTAATACAAAATGATTTTAGAGTAAAAGAATTTAACATTGCTAAACGAGAGTGGTTTAAAGCCAAATGGCAATTATATTTCATACGCTCAAAGTCAGCTACAAATAATGAACAAACTTATACTATTTTTTTAGATAAAAATGGTGATGGTAATGCAAATATAGGTAAAAATATGATCAATAAAGACAGAGAAATAGCTGTTGATTTGATTAATCCAAACTTATTGATGAACTCAGGACAAAGTGGAGTAATAAATCAAAATGATTCTAAGGCGAATTTAAAATATAATATAGAAAAAACATATGGTATTTCAAAAGTTTTGTTCGAAGGTGCTTGCAAGGGAAGTACGCGTTTAATTTTTGATGATTATGGTCGCTTATATACACCTTTGAAAAATGCTATGCGTCCTTATGATAAACTCTCATCTTTTAATAATAACTGCATTATAAGATTATCTAATAAACAAGATCAGCATATATGTATAGTTATAAATCCTATCAGCGGTTATGCTTATATACCTAATTTTTCTTCACTAAACCAGCAGAGTATTATTTTAAATAATAAACAAATATTTTGTCATAATATATAATTTTTATTAAAATTTATTATTTTTTTGATAAAATATATTTACTAAAATACTTCAATTTAAATACAAAAAAGGAGATATATGAATGTAAATACACAAATGAGTGTGAAAAATAAATTGTCCATTGTTGTTGGTGTTATTGTCTTTTTAGCTTTATCAATAATCACTATAATGGCATTTGTTTCTAGTAGAAATAATTTAATTTCAAACAGTAAACAAGCGAATGAAGATTATTTATTGATCACAGAAACTCAAGTAGAAGGATATGTTGATGGCTATATAGATATTTTACTTGCCATAAAAAAATACATTGATTCTTTGGGAAAAAATCAAGTTTTAAATTTTGATTCTATGGAGCAAATGCTAGGAGATGATTTAAAAATTTTTAAAGATGGATCAAATACTTTAGCTGTCTATGTTGGTTTTCCCGATGGAACTATGCTTGTAAGTGATACTGTTTCTGATAAAAAAGGGGTTAATTTTAGAAAAAGAGGTGGTGGAATTTCTTCTTATGATGATCCAAGTTACGATGCTACTTCTAGAGACTGGTATAAAGGGGCTATTGCAAATGATGGAGTGTTTATAAGTGATGTTTATGAAGATTCTGTTACAAAATTACCTAGTTTTACTTATTCTACCCCGATTAAGAAAAATGGTAAGTTGATAGGTGTTTTAGGTGTTGATTTACTGCTAACATCTTTGCAAAAGACCTTTGAAAAACTTCCAGGAAATGTTTTTGTTTTTGATACAACAAGCTCTATTCCTTTTGCATCAAATAATAAATCACTAATCTTAACCCAACATCCAAGTATAGAAGAGATAAAAAAATATCATCAACAATTTGGAGATTATAAAACATTTGAATATATAAGCGTTGATACACAAGAAGAAAGATTTGGAATTTGCGCTAATATAGATAATTCAAAAGCTAAAGTAAGCTATATTGCTTGTGCAACTCAAAAGCAAGATGAGTTGGAAATGTTGGTTTTAAAAGACGCATATAAGCAAATTATTTTTTCTATTATTATATTGTTTATTTCATGTTTTGCTATTTACTTTTTTTCTTCAAAATTACTATCCCCTTTACAAGCAATCCAAAAAGGTATCAACTCTTTCTTTGACTT